>NZ_NKFM01000128.1:0-1940 GCF_002223085.1 Burkholderia sp. HI2714
GTTGAAGAAGGTCCTGCCTCAAGCGCGCGTGGATGTTCCCATCCGGTATGCTAGGTCCGTGGTGCGATGACTATCGGTAAGCGCCTCACGACGGCCGTCCGCGACACGATGCCCGCGTGAGGTGTGACTTCGGTCAGTACAACGACGCACTTCATCCAGATCTCCGGCAGTCAAGCTCTGCCGAAGTTAACAAATCTCAAGACGGTTTACAAGAAACACTTAACAGCGTTGCGATTACGACCAATCTGGACTTCGGTGAATGGTCCAGCGTGTTCGGCGACGCGAAGATGACGACGGCGCTGCTGGACCGCCTGACGCATCACTGCCACATCGTGGAAACCGGCAACGAGAGTTACCGTTTCCGCCACAGCAGCGCCAGTGAGAAGAAGCGCATCCAGTCGCGCGAGGCCTCGCGCAAAGGCAACACGGGTAGCGACCCGGCTGCGAACTGAGCGCCACGCGCGGTGGAAGCCGCTACGGGCTACGCCCTTCACGGCTTCCACCGCGCAGCACAGACGCACACATGGGAGGACAGGCAACCGGAAAAACCATACACTTATCCACACCCGGTCCACCATTGGACCGGCCTTCACCCCGGCTCAAAATTCGGTCGGCGCGGTGGCTCAAAATTCAATCGGCGCGGACACACAAGACTTCTCCCGCTCGCTCAACGTGCTCGGCTGGTCGCAGGCCGAGTTCGCGCGCCGCCTTGGCGTCGATCCGACAACCGTGTCCCGATGGGTCAGCGCCAGCAAATTCCCGAAGTGGGTCGGCGAATACTTGCGCCTCGCCGTGCTCGTGAAAACCGCGCTCGACTGACGGCGCGTCACGTGTGCGCAGGACGGTCGCGATCGGTCAGGTAATGATCGACGGCCGCGTGAAAATCCCGCGTCAGCTTGTCCACCGTCTTGCCGTGGAAACTGATTTCGTCGCTCACGTCGAGCACGCGGCCGATGAAGATGCGATCGCGCTCGTCGAACTCGATCCGGGCGACATACCCCTTATAGGCCATGCTGGTAGTCATGGCGCGATCCTTGTCACGCGGCCGGCTGAAGGTCTTGCAGCGCCTCGGGGTGTTTGACGGCCACGCGCAGCAGCGTTTTCGCCGCGCCGGTCGGGCTGCGCCGGCCTTGCTCCCATTCCTGATAGGTGCGCACCGACACGCCGAGCAGGTCGGCGAATTCGCTTTGCGACAGACCCGACTTAGCGCGGGCGACCGATGCGTCGGTCGGCTCGACCATTGTGACGCGCGCAGCCTTGCGCGCCTTCATGTTCCGCACCGATTGAAGCAGCTTGGCTTCGAAGTGTTCCTGATCCTTATCCATTGATGGCCTCACGAAGTTGGTTGAGCAGCTTGGTCGACAGATTGTCGTACTTCGCTTTCGAGTACGCGATCAAGAGCCAGATTTCGCCGTCATCCAGCAGGTTATAGTAGATCACTCGCGCGCCGCCGCGCTTTCCCATCCCGGCCCGCGCCCACCGTACCTTCCGGAGTCCGCCGGTTCCGGGAATCACGTCTCCGGCGAGCGGATTGTTTGCGATCCAGTTGATGAATTCTTCGCGTTCCGAGTCGCGCCAGATATCGGCCGCAAACTCTTGGAATTCGGTGGTTTCGATGATCGTGTACATGCGCTAACTATACGTCAATGACGTATATTCGGCAAGCGATTTTGCGTGCGCCTATACTTTTATGGTCCTTCCCCAATTACAGTGGGTGAAAAACCGGGGGAAGCTCAGTTTCGTCCACGACGAATTCATCCTTGCATCAACTTGTGTGCCGGTTCAGGGCAAGCGCCTGGCATGTGCCGAAGGTGGGGGGCGATCGCGGCCCCTTGCCATGGCGACTGGTCATGCGTGGTCGTCGTCGAGTTCGAACAGCGCGCGATCAACCGGACGGGACAGCGCGTCATCCATCATTTGTCGGAAATCCGCGGCATCCC
>NZ_NKFM01000129.1:0-1920 GCF_002223085.1 Burkholderia sp. HI2714
GATCCGCTCGACCCGTTCTGATCCTCATCCGCCACGATCAACAAGGGGCCTCGCGGCCCCTTGTTCGTTGAGCGAATCGCTCAACCTTCCGTCGTCATTTACCCGCGCTTTTACGTCGCCGTCAACACGCCACGCCAGGCGGCAACGCCTTCCGCGAAATGGGTTCCTTCTTCACCGGAACTTCGAGCAAATCTTTCATCCCCCGATTCTACCGGCATTCCTTAGCGCGACAGAACCCGCTACATGTACCTCGTTTCCTTCACATCCATAAGTGCGGGTTCGCGGGACGCTTACGAAGCACTGAGAAGAAAAGACAGTCATCCTACCATTCCCCACTCACCTCCGAAGCTGAAGTGCACCAACGTCACATCATTTCGTATACATTACGATAAAATTACAATAATATTTCGTAAATGATACGTAGAGACAGTCATCAGCCATTCTTGCAGGAGCGGCCGTCAATTGTCGTGTTTGCGTGGCGTTGTTGCATAGATCGGGCGCGGCCCGGTGACGTTTACGCGCAACGGTCGGGGCGACGCCCCGTGTTAAGTGTTCACGAGAAATTGGTTTGAAATTTTGTACCGTACCCGGCCAGTAGTTCGGCCAGTTCAGCGTCGATGGTTTCCGTGGTCCAGGTGACGAAGCGTCGCCATCGGTATTTGAGTTGTCGCCATACGATCTCGATCTTGTTGAGTTCGGGACTGTAGGCGGGCAGATAGAACAGGACAGCTTTGTGATCGATCAACCACCGGTCCCGCGTCGCCTCGTCGATGCCGTGATGGATGCTCGCGTTATCGAGCACGAGCACGGTCGGACGGCCATCGTCCACTGCGAGCAGATCGTTGATGAAGCGCACAACGTTCGGGCCTTTGATGCTGCGGGCATGCGTGGCGTGGATCAGCGTGTTCGTGCCGTAATCCCGGGCGCCAAGCACGCTACGTCGGCAGTGCGTGTTCGGTTCGATCTCGTGAGGCAAGCCTCGTGGTGACCAGCTACGCTGAACCGGCGGCGATCCGCAAAAGCCGGCCTCGTCGAGATATAGCAGGCGAATGGCGTTCTCGTGTGCGGCCTGCTGCAGCTTGTCGAGCATGGCCTGTTTCACGGCGAATGCCTGCGGGTCGCGTTTTTTTGAGCGACAGGCGGTTGCGCTTGAACGTAAAGCCCTCCCGCTTGAGTGCCACGCTCAGCGTATCGAGATGCCCGAACGGCAGCGGCGAACCGAATTCAGCCTCGAGGCGTTGGACGATTTGCTCGCGGGTCAGCGGCTCGACCGAGGCCATGCGCACAGCCGCGGCGATCATCTCGTCGCTCAACGCGCGCGGGCGGCCACCTTTATGGCCGATCTTGACCAGCAAGCCGATCACACCCTGATCGCGCCACGTGTGGGCCCAGTTGTAGACCGACTGTCCGCTCACACCGAGTTTCGCGCCGACGGCCATCGGAGGCAGTTTGCCGCCCGCCAGCATCAGCAGAGCGGCCGCCCGCGTGCGCATGTCCTGGTACGGGTGATTGATCGACAACTGCTGCAAGGTCTGCTCCTCGATTTCAGTCAGTACAACGACGCACTTCATGTAAGGCTCCGGCGTATACGGTTCGCCAAAGCTAACAAACTTCAATCTCGTTTACCAGTAACACTTAGTAAATATCGCATAATTTGGATATGTGAAATTGGCACCGAAAGATTTAAAGACGAAATTAAGTGTTTCTTGTAAACCGTCTTGAGATTTGTTAACTTCGGCAGAGCCTGACTGCCGGAGATCTGGATGAAGTGCGTCGTTGTACTGACCGAAGTCGAGGAGTTGACCTTGCAACAGTTGTCGATCAACCACTGGCACCAAGACATCCGCACGCGGGGGGCGGGCGTGCTGATGCTTGGACAGCGACTCAAGGTTCCGGTGATTGCCAAGCGTCTGGGCGTCA
>NZ_NKFM01000130.1:0-1857 GCF_002223085.1 Burkholderia sp. HI2714
ACCGAAATACTCTGGCCATCCTTCACCCGTTGCACCGCAAGCGTCCTGAATTCCGGCGTGTGTTGCTGCTTCGGTATCTTCAACATTTTGCTTTCCATTCCGTCGAGTTTACCCGACCTCTTGGAGAGCGAAATTTCGGGGGAAGCTCACCTTTCTCCAGCCACCGATAGCGCCTCTCATACACCGCCTCCAACGTCAGTTCCTGTCGTCTGGCGATCTCTTTCGCTCGCACGCCGTCGCTGAACATCAGAATCGTCCGCGACCGGTCTCGTATTCGCCAATCACGACGGCTTCTCGCCATCGCTTCAAGCTTTGTACGTTCTTCCTGCGTCAGTTCCAGCGCTTTCAATGCCATCAGCTTCGTTGCTCGTCCCGTCCAGTTCGAACCATGATTGTAGAGACATTTCATGTCGAAGGCTTACAAGCCGCTCATGCCGACTTGTGTGTAATGGAATGGGTTCGACTGCCTGACCGCCTCTTCAGCCTCCCCGGCCTTTATGCGTTTCACCGTCGCACGCGAATCATCCAGTGTCAGTGCAATGTCATTTTCAGAAACGACTATCGGCGCCCATCCTTCCATTGGCTTTGCCCCGGTTCCTCCATATTGAATTTTCGATGGAGGTGTATTCCCGATCACATAAGCTTCGCCATACGACGCACGATGTGCAGCTCTTCCCGGAAGATCATGACCAACCCGCACATTTCCAGGGGATTTAAAGTAAACATAATCCTCAGCAGAAATGCTGTGCGAATTATCATATGTATCTGGATGCGCATATATTTTAAAAGCGCCTGGATTATTGGGCGTATCAATATTGTCAACATACCGAACCATTGGGATGCCTTCTGTTTCGAGCTTGTAAATGTGCCAGCGCCCCTTATCTCCAAAGGCATTTGCTGGCGCTTGAAGATCAGAATATACTGTGTTCGGGGAAAGGATCTTTTTTGTTCCATTGGGTTGTAGGGCCGAACCTAAGCACTCACCAACACAGTAGGCCTTTCCATGTAGTTTCGCATCCGCAGGCCCAAGAGCAGACTTGGAGTATGGTGAAAATCCATCGTGTTGTAACAGCTCTTCTGGCGAACGCTGATCCAGCCGATAAACCACTTTAATATCTGTTCTTTGATTTAAAGTTTCAGGTGCGGTGCTATAGCCTTTCAATGAGGCCAAAACGGGCGTCCCAAATGCAAATTCCCCAGGAACATCGTTTGCCGTTTCATAATCAGCCTTTAATTCAGAAAGTGGAGCCTTATCTAAATTCGATGCTTGGCCTCTTGTCTTGGGTAATGCGTCCGAATTACTTACCGTCGTCGCGGCTTTGCTGCCGCCCGCATCCACCTTGACATAGTCATCGCGCCCCTTCACCTCACCTACCTCGGTGCCCTGCTTGGCCAGCTCCGCCTGCACCTGCTGCTTCAGGCTCGGCTGATCCTCCGTCCCACACGCCGTCTTGCATCCCACCAGCGCCACCTTCGACACCTCCGCTTCTTCGCCCAGCCGGCCCTTCACCTGCTCGATCTGCTGCGCCAGCTTGCGCGCATTCGCGTCGCCCAGCGTCCCGCCCTCCTCATCCCCGTGACCCACCACCTGCACCTTCACCTTCCCGTTCGTGCGCGCGATCTCATCCAGCCCCTCCAGCTCGCCTCCCCGCCCAGCCCTCACCACCGTCGTGTTCTCACCATGCTTGTCCTTCAGGTTCTGAACCGCGCGCGTCGTCACCTCATCGTCACCCTGCTGCACGATCACCCGCTTCGCGTAGCGATCCGTGCTCCGCTGGCCCGACTCCGCCTCATCCTGCTCGACCCGCGCCACCTGCCCGGGCTTGACCACCCGTTGCGCCGACACACCCTCATCCT
>NZ_NKFM01000131.1:0-1853 GCF_002223085.1 Burkholderia sp. HI2714
AGCAGCGCGAGGGCGTGATCATTGCGAACCTCGTGAACCGGTGGAACAGCTTCGGCAAGGCGATTTGCGTCAAGACAGCCTAATTGCGCCCGCAACCAACTGAGCGCATACCCTGTCGAACAAAGCCCATGCGATGCCCCTGCCCTGAACCCGAAAAAATGACATTTGTTGATTTCGCACCTGATTACGAGAGTGTAGTCTACCGTTGCAGACTCGAACGAGAGATGCAGGTCATATTAGGCGTCGGTCAATCTTATGGTAGACGTCCTACCTAAATTGATGGCCATATTTTCATGGAGCACTGAATTATGCAAGTTCTTGACAATGCAGAAATTGCCATTGTTGCTGGCGGTATTGGGTTTGGCCATGTAGCGATTACATTTGGTTCTGGACACCCCGGTTCAACCGTAACTTTTGCACCGGGACTTAAGTGGTCTTCAAATGGTGTTGATATCACTTCTTCGGTGTATCAGCTGAATGGAACTGCCGGCGGGACCATTACCATCGATGGTGGCTCTGTGAAGGTCGTTGGGAAGGCGTGAATATTCCTTCAGACAAATTCGGCTAACTTGGCGTCGATGAGTTCCTCGACCCAATGGGCGTCAACCGCATGCTTTGCGTTCTCGGGTAGGCGGTTGATGTTGTTGTGTAGCATTGTTGTATCGTTCGGTCCGTTGTGCGTCTGGCCAGCGCTTAAGCCAAATAATCAGGGCGAGAGGGATGTCACGGATCCGCACATCAAATAGTTCGAGTACGTAATATGGCATGAAGTCTAATGTCGATCCGGAAGATGAACGGAGCGCGTAGGCGCGTACTCTAGCAGGAAGTTGCATGGGCTTGCGCGACTGGATGGTGCTCGACTGGTCGAGCATATTCGGCGTAGGTTTGGGATTACCCAAGAATTTCGTATCCGTATCCTTTAGCGGCCGACATTATGTTATCCGCTGTTGCTGAGTAGTGTAGCATTTTGGCTCAAACTGGATCGGGCTGGTGCAGTCGAAGTCGAATGCAAGCGCTGATGATTGTAGACGCTCAGCCAATCGGTTACTCCGACTCTGCACACGGGACTTCACATTCTGACGCCTTATAGCTTGTGGCCGTAGATATTGGACGCTCCAGTCACTGTCCAGAATCAGGCCCATTGCAGGCCAACGGCAAAACCACGCCATGCAAGCGCAACTGCCGCTCTCCGCGTGTACATGCGACCTGAGCGACCGTCTGGCACTTGGCGGCCGGACAGATGTCCCCGAAGCAAGCGACGAGTTCTGCCAATTAGAGCCAGAAGGTGTTAATCAATGGCAATGTACCCAAGGCGCGCAACTGCACGGATGAGCGCGCGCCGCAATGGCGGTGTCGCCGAGGTGGTACGCCACAATGGCCCATTAGGTTCCGCGTTGCCCCCTTGATGCCGCACTCTGTAGTCGGACATGCGAAATTCAGGCGGTCGTTTCGAGCTGCGCGCAACGCGACCTCGGCGCGAGTTGAATCGCGCGCGTCAACACCGCCGCCCATCGAAATGGCAAGTGCATGGGTACGCCAACCCGTAATTGGTCGGACCTGCAAAACGTAGTTGAACCAAACCCGGCAAGGGATTGCAGGGAGTCGGATGTGCTGCGAACTCCCAGAGCGAATATCGATCTGATTTAAAACCTGGGAGCTGGAGCGCACCGACATGACCGACGATTTCTTCCGAAGCCGCCTTGATTCGATGATCGACCTGCGCCACCCGCTTGCGGTGCTCGCGACGCGCATGCCGTGGGCGCAGCTCGAAGCTACGATGGCGCCGCTGTTCGCGCATCGCAATCGTGAAGGCATTGCTGCGCAGGTGATCGATCTGTTCGGCGCGACAGCGC
>NZ_NKFM01000046.1:0-222971 GCF_002223085.1 Burkholderia sp. HI2714
CTCATACACCGCCTCCAACGTCAGTTCCTGTCGTCTGGCGATCTCTTTCGCTCGCACGCCGTCGCTGAACATCAGAATCGTCCGCGACCGGTCTCGTATTCGCCAATCACGACGGCTTCTCGCCATCGCTTCAAGCTTTGTACGTTCTTCCTGCGTCAGTTCCAGCGCTTTCAATGCCATCAGCTTCGTTGCTCGTCCCGTCCAGTTCGAACCATGATTGTAGAGACATTTCATGTCGAAGGCTTACGAGCCGAGCCGCGAGATCAGCCGGCCGCTGACGATCGACGTCACGAGCATCCCGCCCATCATCGGCAGCAGCTGCATCCCGGCCTGCGACGGCGTCGAGCCCTTCACGACCTGCAGGTAGAGCGGGATGAACGTGACCGAGCCGAACAGCGCGATCCCGACGACGAAGCCGATCAGGCTGACCAGCACGAAGGTGCGATGACGGAACAGCGCGAGCGGCATGATCGGCTCGGCCGCGAGCCGTTCCTCGTAAATGAAGCCGCCGATCGCGACGACGCCGAGCACGAGCGTCATCCACAGCTGCGGCGACGTCCACGGCAGCAGCGAGCCGCCTTCGCTGGTGAAAAGGATCACGCAGGTGAGGGCGGTGGCGAGGAACGCGGCGCCCATGTAGTCGATCCGGTGCTTCACGTGCGCGGTGTGCGGCCGGGACGCGACGCCGATCACCGCAAGCGCGAGAAAGCCGAGCGGCAGGTTGATCGTGAAGATCCAGCGCCACGACAGGTGCTCGACCAGGAAGCCGCCGAGCAGCGGGCCGATGATCGTCGCGAGGCCGTACACGCCGCCGAACATCCCCTGGTAGCGCGCGCGGCGATCGGGCGGCACCAGATCGCCGATCGCGGCCATCGTGACGACCATCAGGCCGCCGCCACCCAGCCCCTGCAGCGCCCGCAGCACGATCAGCTGCGTCATGTCCTGCGCGACGCCGCACAGCGCGGAGCCCGCCAGGAACAGCACGATCGCGGCCTGCAGCACGATCTTGCGGCCGTACAGGTCGCCGAGCTTGCCGTACAGCGGCAGCACGACGGTGGAGGAGAGCAGGTACGCAGTGACGACCCACGACAACTGGTCGAGCCCGCCGAGCTCGCCGACGATCGTCGGCAGCGCGGTCGACACGATCGTCTGGTCGAGTGCGGACAGCAGCATGACGAGCAGCAGCGCGGCGACGATCAGCCCGGTCGGCGCGTCGCGGCGGGCCGTTTCGGCGGCCGGCGGAGTGAGGAGGGTGTCGGTTGTCATCGAGTTATCTGCCATGGCAGGGAATTGCGTCGAATATAGCCATGGATAGTTGACGGGTCAATTTCTGCCCAGCCTCGATGTGTTGCAGCCGTAACAGGAGATTGCCGGCCCGGAAAATTGACCGGGATCAGGGGAAAGCGGGGACGGACTCAAGTTTTTTGCAGGCAAACCGTAATCCAGAGTGCTGCGGACCGATTGCCGCGGCACTTTTCACCGCTCACGTCCCGTCATGAACCTGAACGCCCTGTTTTCCCGTTTCTCGATCCGCACGCGGATCTTCTCCACGCTCGGCCTCGTCGCCGTGCTGCTCATCGTGTCGGGGCTGATCGGCCTCGCCGGCATGCAGAGCTCGAACCGCGCACTCGACGAGGCTTATACGCAGCAACTGGCTGCGAAGACCGCGCTGTCGGCGGCCAGCCTGAACCTGACGATCGTGCGCACGACGCTCGACCGCGCGATGCTGCATCCGGAAGCGCCGGAAGTGCCCGATCTCGTCAAGAAGGCCGAGAGCTATCTCGGGAAGGCCGACGCCGCCTGGCGCGGCTACGCGTCGATGCCGCACGACGGCGACGAAGGCCCGCTCGCGAGCCGCCTCGACGCCGCGCGCCAGGCGCTGATCGGGCAGGCGCTGAAGCCGATGATCGACGCGGTCCGCGACGGCCGTCGCGACGAGGCCGACCGGCTGCTGATGTCGGTTGCGCCGCCGCTGTCGGTCGCGCTCACGCAGGCGACCGATGCGCTCGACGCATACCAGGTCGCACGCGGCAAGGATGTCTACGACACCGCGCAGACCTATTACGGCTGGATGCGCGCCGGCGCGATCGCCGGTATCGCGTTCGGCCTGGCCGCGTGCCTCGGCTGCGCGATCGGCCTGCATTACGCGATCACCCAGCCGGTGAACCGGCTGCTGTCGCATTTCCGCCGCCTGTCGGACGGCGACCTGACGTCGGAAGTGCACTGGTCGTCGCGTGACGAGATGGCCGAGTTGGTCAAGGGCGTGACCGGCATGCAGCGCAGCCTCGCGGATACGGTCCGCCAGGTCAGCCAGGGTTCCGAAGCGATCTCGACGGCGACGCACCAGATCGCGGCCGGCAATACCGACCTGTCGCAGCGCACCGAGGAACAGGCGTCCGCGCTGCAGGAGACGGCCGCGAGCATGGAGCAGCTCACCGCGACCGTGAAGCAGAACGCGGACAATGCGATGCAAGCGCAGGCCTGCGCGGATACCGCGAGCGAGATCGCCACGCGCGGCGCGACGGTGGTTGGCGAAGTGATCGGCACGATGAACGAGATCGACCAGAGCTCGCAGAAGGTCGCCGACATCATTGGCACGATCGAGGGCATCGCGTTCCAGACCAACATCCTCGCGCTGAATGCGGCAGTCGAAGCCGCGCGCGCGGGCGAGCAGGGCCGCGGCTTCGCGGTGGTCGCGGGCGAGGTGCGCACGCTCGCGCAACGCTCGGCGTCGGCGGCGAAGGAAATCCGCACGCTGATCGGCGAATCGGTGGAACGCGTCGCGACCGGCTCGCGGCTCGTCGGCACGGCGGGCGCGACGATGCAGGACATCCAGCAGGCGATCGGCCGCGTGACGGGCATCATGACCGAGATCGCGGCCGCGTCGAACGAGCAGCGCGACGGGATCGAGCAGGTGAACCGCGCGGTGTCGCAGATGGATCAGGTGTCGCAGCAGAACGCGGCGCTCGTCGAGCAGGCCGCGGCGGCCGCCGCATCGCTGGAAGAGCAGGCCGACGGGCTGCGCCGCGCGGTCGGCGCGTTCCGCGTCGCCTGATCGGCCGAGGGCGGCGACGGGGCGGGCGCGTGCCCGCCTGCCGTCCGCCCGTTACATCAGACGGCCGCGAGTTGCGCGGCCGCGCGCGACGACGCGACGATCAGCAGCTTCATCGTCGCGCGCGTCGCGCCGACGAACAGCTTGCGCGCGGCACGCGCGTCGAGCGTGTCGAAGTCGACCTCGGTGAGGATCACGCACGGCGCCGACTGGCCCTTGAAGCGGTAGATCGAATCGAGCAGCACGTCGCCTTCGCGATACTCCGGGTTGCCGAACAGGTCGTACTTGCCGGTGAAGCTCTTGAGCCGGTGCGGGCCGAGCTGGTCGAGCGGCGCGAGCACCGAGCCCTCGCGGCCGCGATACGACAGCACCGCGATGTCCTGCTTGCGGAAGCCGAGCGACAGCGCATGCGTGATGGCCCGCTTGGTCGCGTCGATGCAGGCGTCGGCCAGTGCGTCTCCCGACGCGCCTTCTTCCCCGTACGACGACACCGACGGATCCGAACCGTCGAACGGGCTGCCCGAGCGCAGCTCGGCCGCCAGCGGCTCGACCCGGCCGACGATGTCGCGCACGAATTCGAGCAGGTCGCGCGGGCTGCGGTAGTTCGTGAGCGCCTTCAGCGTGACCCAGCCCGGCAGCGCGACGGGCTCGCGCATGTACAGGTTCTGCAGCGGATCTTCCAGCCACCACCATGCGCCATCCGGCGCCAGCAGGCGTTCCAGGGCGGCCGCCCACGGCGCATGGAAATCCTGCCCTTCGTCGACGACCAGCACGTCGAAGCGCCAGTGCTCGGGAATCGGCGTTTCGGCGAAGCGCGCCTCGAGCCGCTCGAATTCGCCGGGCACCTGGAAGTCGGGCGTGTAGCCGCCGTCGCGCGCGACCCAGTCGCATAGCTGGTGGTAGTTCGCGATTTTCGCGCCGGGCGGCGCGATGCGCGCGATGTAGTCGGCGAGTGGCCGGTTGAAACACACGTAGAGCACGCGCTTGCCGGCCGCGACCGCATCGCGCATCGCCTGCACGGCGAGCTGCGTCTTGCCCGAGCCGGCCGTGCCGGTGACGCGCAGCCGGAACGGCGCGAATTCGAGCTGGCGCGCCCACGCGGCGAGCCCGCCCGACAGCCGCGTGACGAGCGTGCCGGCCTGCCCGACGAGCGCGCTCGTGTCGGGCGTGAGCGCGAGCTCGTCCGCGAGGAAATGGTGGAGCTTCGGCGCGTTCGGAAAGTGTTCGTCGTCCTCGGGCAGGATCTGCAGGATCACCTGCGCGAGCTGCGCCTTGCGCGACGCATCGACGATGCGGTCGGCCGCGACGCCGGCGATCGACGCGTCGCGGATCGAGTAGTCGGGGCAGTACAGCAGCGCCTCGACGCCGTAGACACCCGCGCCGAGCGCGGCCGTCAGGCGCCGATGCAGCGTTTCCTGCGTGCGCGCGAGCTGGATCGGGACATTGCGTTCCTTCTGCAGATAGACCTTCACGAGCCCCTTCGGCGTTTCGCGCAGGAAGCCGGCCTTCTGCTCGATCAGCAGCACGCGGCCGGCCGGGCTCACGACGACGAACGCGGCCTCGCCGAATACCGAGAACGCCTGGTCGGCGCGGGTCCAGTGCACGCCGTGATACACGGTGTAGCTGTCGGGCAGCGCGTGTTCGAGCGCGGCGAGCGTTTCGCGCTCGCGTTCGGCCGCGCCGGTCGCGGCGAGGCTTTTCCAGTCGTCGGGGATGAGGCGGGCCATGGCGTCGGGCGGCGGATGCCGGCGTGGGCGTGAACGGGTGCGGCTATTGTACTGAGCTATGCACCTGTTCACGACCGCCGTACCGCGCGGACGCCGGCCGTCCGGAGGAAGAACGGCCCCGGGGACGTTACCCGCGGGCGAGCCGTTTCGCGAGATCGGCGCTGAGGATCGCCATGCGCGCGGGCTTTTCGTAGCAGACGACGTCGAACGCGCGGATCACTTCGCTGATGTCGGCTTCGCTCGCGCGGCCGGTGAGCAGGTCGCCGGTCAGCACGAAGATCGGTGCGCCCGGGTTGTCGGACGTGCGCACCGCCTTGATCGCGGTGGCGGCCGTGCTGTCGTCGAACAGCCATTCGGTGAGGACCGCGTCGAACGCCTGGCCCTGCAGCGCGTCGACGAACGGCGCGAGGCCGTCGAATGCGGCGGTCGCGAAACCCTGGCGTTCGAGATAGCGGCACAGCTCGGTCGCGCTGACGCGATCGGGGTCGATCACCGCGACGACGAGCTTGTCGCTCTCCGCGCGGCGCGGATAGATCTCGATCTTGTGTACGTCGTACGCGTTCTGGTACAGCACGCCGGTGTGGCGCAGCACGCGCCAGCGGCCGTTTTGTTCATACGCGACGAATTCGGGGCGCGCGCCGGCTTCGAGCGGCGCGCCGATCCAGGCGGTGCACGGAATCTCGGCGACGCCCGCGTAGAGGACGGCTTCCTGTGAATAGGCGCCGACCATGCCGGGGTCGAGCGTTTGCGCGCCGAACAGCTGCGCGGCGGGTTCGCCGTACGCTTCGGCGACTTTCTTGATCTGCGCGAGCGTCCAGGGGCTGCTGCCGCGCAGTTTGCGGTGGCCTTGCGAGAAACTCAGGTCGAGGATGCGGCACAGCTCGGTGGTCTGCTGGCGCTTGCCGATGCCGTTGCGGGTCATCAGCTCGCGCACGCGCTCGGCAACCGCGAGGGAATCCGTGGTGATTGCTTCAGTGGTCATGCTACGGGAACGGATCGTGACGTTCAGAACGACGCCTTGCGGCAGTCTCGACGGACAGTCTTCATGACGTCCAGGGGCGAGCCGACCGGCCACGCGCGGAAAAGATAACTTTACCGCAAAATGGTCGTTATTCAGCGTGGTGGAACGTGCGTTTGTGTGAAAGGTGTGTCACGACGTTACCGCCGCCGCCGCATTCGGATGCATTAACGCCTGACAGGAAACAATGACGACAACCTATCCGCTGCATGATGCCCTGACCCTCGCCGACACGCCATTCCCGCACGAAGCCGACGTCGTGATCGCCGGCGCCGGCATCATGGGCTGCGCAGCCGCGTATTACCTGGGCCTGCGCGGCCTGAAGGCCGTCGTGCTCGACAAGTCGCGCATCGCCGGACAGCAGTCGACCCATGCGTGGGGCTTCGTGCGGCAGCAGGGTCGCGAAGCGGCCGAGGTGCCGCTGATGATGGCCGGCATCAAGATCTGGGAAGCGTTAGAGGAAACCCTCGATTTCGATCTCGAATGGCGGCAGGGCGGCTGTCTTTATATTGCGGACAACGAAACGGACTGGGCGTCGTTCAACGCGTGGCTCGCCGTCGCGCGCGAGCACGGGCTCGACACGCGCACGCTGACGCGCGCGCAGATCGACGAGCGCGTCAGCGGCCTTTCGCCGCAGGCACGCACGCTCGGCGGACTGTACACCGCGACCGACGGGCAGGCCGAGCCGCGTCGCGTGGCCGCCGCGTTCGCCGCGCGTGCCGCCGAGGCGGGGGCGCGCTTCTTCGAAGGCTGCGGCGTGACCGCGATCGAGACGGCCGGCGGTGCAGTGGTCGGCGTCGTGACCGAGCGCGGCACGATCCGCACGCGGCGCGTGATCTGCGCGGCCGGTGCGACCAGCTTCCGGCTGCTCGATGGCGTCGGCATCCGGCTCCCGCAACAGGCCGTGCGCGGCACCTGCATGCGCACCAACGTGGTGCCGCCGGTGTCGGCGTCGACGGTGTGGGGCCACGGCCTCGGTATCCGGCAGCGCAAGAACGGAGCGATCAATCTCGCCGACGACACGCAGGTCGACGTCGACCTGACGCTCGGCCACCTGCGCGGATTGAGCCTGTTCTGGCCGGAGTTCTGGTCGCAGCGCGACAAATTCCGGCTGCACGTGAACGGGGCCGCGTGGCGCGATGCGCTGGCCCGCATCAACGGGGCGGCCGGGCCGATCGAGCCGCGCGATCCGCAGCCGCAGCCGAATCGCGCGCATGCGCCGCGCGCGCTCGCGAAGCTCAAGGCGATCTTTCCCGCGCTGAAGAACGCGCAGATCGTCGAGGCCTGGGCCGGCCTGATCGACGTGCTGCCCGACGGCATTCCGGTGATCGATGCGCCGGGCGCGCCGTCCGGGCTCGCGATTGCGACGGGGTTCTGCGGGCACGGTTTCGCGATGGGGCCGATCGTCGGGCGGCTGCTGGCCGAATGGATCGACACGGGTGCGCCGTCGCTCGACCTGTCGGCGTTTCGCGCGCAGCGCTTCGTCGACGGCACGATGATGCGGCCGCGCAGCATGCTGTAACCGACGCATCGATGCGATGACGTCGGCCGGCCGCGACCGACCCATCGTAGAATCGAGCCCGCATCCTTCAGGAGATTCCCCGTTGGCTTCGCCCTCCGCCCAGCGCCGCTCGTTGCGCTCACGCCTGCGTCGTGCCCGCAACCCGTGGCAGGCGCCGCGTGCGCGCACGCTGTTCACGCGTCCCGCGACGTCGCCGCGGCGCACGCTGCTGTTCCGGATCGGCGCGGTCGTGCTGCTGTGCACGCTCGCGTTCCTCGTGCTGTATCTCGATCGCGACGGGTTGCGCGATTCGACCAAGAGCACGCCGATGACCGTCGCCGATCTCGTGTACTTCACGATGGTCACGGTCGCGACGGTCGGCTACGGCGACATCGTGCCCGTCACTGCGCGGGCGCGCCTGATCGATGCGTTCTTCATCGTGCCGATCCGCATCGTCATCTGGTTCATTTTCCTGGGCACGGCGTATCAGTTCGTGATCCAGCGCGTCATCGAGGAATTCCGCATGAAACGCCTGCAGAAGCAATTGTCCGATCACATCGTCGTCTGCGGCTATGGCCTGTCCGGCTCGATCGCGGTGCGCGAACTGCTCGAGAGCGGCGTCGATCCGGCGACGCTCATCGTGATCGATTCGCAGCAGCAGGCG
This sequence comes from Burkholderia sp. HI2714, assembly GCF_002223085.1. NCBI lineage: Bacteria > Pseudomonadati > Pseudomonadota > Betaproteobacteria > Burkholderiales > Burkholderiaceae > Burkholderia > Burkholderia sp. HI2714. Next base: position 7,963 of record NZ_NKFM01000046.1, read on the forward strand.
ATCGAGGCCGCGACGTCGCTCGGCGTGGCGGGATTGCTCGGCGATCCCGCGCACGAGGATCTGCTGCAGCAGGCACAGGTGCGTGAAGCGAAGGCCGTGATCATTTCGGTGACGGACGATCCGACCGCGATCCTGCTCACGTTGTCGGTGCGCAGCATCGCGCCCGATACGAAGATCGTCGTGCGGATCCAGGAGAACCTGTACCAGCGGCAACTGCGGCAGGCGGGCGCCGACGTGATCGTGTCGTCGACGAAGATCGGCGCGCTGCTGCTCGCGGATGCCGTGCATAGCCGCTACATCGTGCCGTTCGTGAACGACATGCTGTCGACGCGCGGCCGCGCGACGCTGCTGGAGCGCGAGGCGATGCCGCAGGAGGTCGGCTGCATGACGAACGTCGTGCCGGGCGCGATCGTCGTCGGGCTCGATCGATGCGGGAAGATCTTTTCGTTCTATGAAGATCCGCCGTGCCGGATCGAGAAGGGGGACACGCTGGTCGTGATTCAGTCGGCGCGGATACCGGATCCGGATGTTTGAGCTTTCGGTGTCGAGTAAAGGGGCATGTTTCCAAACGCTTGAGGATGTCTTGTCGCGCGAGTGTCGATGTGCTCCTTGTCGTGTAGGCGCGATGCAGGCAATCAGCGTCGGCCAGGTGTAACGCGCCGTAGGCACTTGATCGGACAACACGCAAGGAAATCGCCGCCGTTCGCGCACGCGTGGCGTGCATCGGTTGGGTGGTTTCCATACGCCATGAGCGGTCGAGCGTTACGGCGCCATGTCCTGCGCAATCTCCGCGATCTGCCGGCGCAGCCATCCGTACGCCGGGTCGTCGTGCGTGCGCTCGTGCCAGATCATCGTCAACGCGAACGGTGCGACCTCGACCGGCAATTCGGCAAGCGTGACCGGCATCGACTGCGCGACGTGCTGCGCGAGACGGCGCGGCACGACCACCGTCATGTCGCTCTTCGCGACGACCATCGGCGCCACCAGAAAATGCGGCAGCCGCATCGCGATGCGCCGGTGCAACCCTTGCCGCGCGAGGGCCGCGTCGACCAGTTCGCCGCCGCGGCCGCCGATCGTCACCAGCACGTGCGACAGCGCAGCGAAACGCTTCGGCGTCAGCCGCGCGGACAGCGCCGGATGTCCGTTGCGCATGATGCAGACCAGGCTGTCGTCGTAAAGCTTTCGACGATAGACGCCGGCGGGCAGGGTGTCGTCGTCGAACGCGCCGAGCGCGATACCGGCCGTGCCGTCCACCACGAGTTCGACGTTGTTGCCGCGTGACGGCGGCACGTCGAGATCCATTCCAGGCGCGTGCCGTTCCAGCCGCGCATTCACGCCAGGTATCAGCGTCAGCGCCATGTGATCGAGGCTCGCGATCGAGAACTGCCCGCGTGCGGTGGCCGGATCGAATTCGGCCGGCGCGACGATGCTGGCCGCTTCCGTCAGCACGCGCGACACGCGCAAGGCGAGCGACGCCGCGCGCGGCGTGAACTCCAGCCCCTTGGGCGTACGCACGACGATGCGATCGCCGAGCAGCGTGCGCAGCCGGCCCAGCGCGCGGCTTGCCGCCGGCTGCGTCAGGCCGAGTCGCACGCCGGCGCGTGTGACGCTGCGTTCCTTGAGCAATGCGTCGAGCAGCTTGAGCAGGTTGAGGTCGACGGCACGCAAATCCACTTCGTGCATGCTGGACATGATCGGTATGCATTTGAGTTATGTGAAGCCAGCGTACATCATCGAAGCCATCGCTCCAACGGGTGGAGCGGCTGTCGGGAGACCACATGTTCGTCGTTACGGGTGTTACCGGGCGCACGGGAGCCGTCGCGGCCCAGGCGCTGATCGATGCGGGCGTCACGGTGCGGGTGGTCGTGCGCGATCGCGCGAAGGCGGCGCGCTGGGCTGCGCAGGGCGCGGAAGTGGCGGTTGCCGATCTGGCCGACGCTGCCGCGTTGACGCGCGCATTCGTCGGCGCGCACGGCGCGTATCTGGTCAAACCGCCCAACTATGCACTGGAGAACCTGTTCGAACACGCGGACGTGACGGCGCGCGCTGTCGCCGAAGCGGTGCGCGCGGCGGGCTTGCCGAAACTCGTGCTGCTGTCGTCGGTTGGTGCCGATCGACTGGACGGCACCGGCGTGATCGGAACCAACCGCACGGCCGAGCAACGGCTGGCTGAACTGGGTATGCCGGTCGTGTTCCTGCGCGCGGCGTATTTCATGGAAAACTGGGCGCGCGTCGTCGATCCGGCGCGTACACAAGGCATCCTGCCGAGCCTGCTGGTGCCGGTCGAGCGCGCCATTCCAATGGTCGCGACCGAGGATATCGGCCGCATCGCGGCGGACCTCCTGCGTGAAGACTGGGCGGGCATCCGGAAGATCGGCCTGGAAGGGCCGGTTGCATATTCGCCCGCCGACATCGCGGCAATCTTTGCGCGCGCGCTGAATCGACCGGTGCGGCCGGTGGCGCTCGAGCCAGCGGAGTGGGCTGCGGTACTCGCGATGAATCCGTTCTCGAGCGTGGCGATCAACGGATTCATCGAACTTAATCACGGGCTGAACAGCGGCCACATCGACTTCGGGAGCGACGATACGGTCGAGCTTCGGCAAGGGCGCGTGCCGTTCGAAGAGGTCGCCGAGGCGATTCTGCGGGCGTGATGCCGCACGTCCGCAGGCGGCGAGCCGCCGTGACATCGCGGCGTTCGTGAGCGGTGCCGCGGCACTGCCCGGATATGGGCGCCATCGCGCATGTCGAACGGCCGCAACGGACCGAACGGCAACATGTGCGATCCGGCTCCATCGCGGAGCCGGTCATTTCCCTGTCGCCCGCGACCTTCCCCGGTCAACGCACGGGTTCGGCCACGGCCAGCAGGCTGCGCAGGAACACCATGATCATGTGCCCGATCGGCACCTCGGACAGGATCGACTGCTGCAGCGACAGGCCCTGCGAGAGACCCATGAACGCAACGGCCAGGACGGCCGGCGGTTCGGGCGGCACCTTCTTCAGCCGTGCGAAAATCTGTTCGATGCAATAGGCGAGGCCATCGCGATGGGCGTCCAGCAACGCCTGCGACGCGACGGCAAAAGCGGGGTTGCGTCGCCCCTGAAGCTTGAACTCGACGCCCAGCACCGACCACTCGGGCTCGGCATCGACGGTCCGCGACCAGACCTCCAGCGCATTCAATATGTCCTCCCCGGACGCGGACGGATCGCTCAGCGCCCGGGCGATGTCGGCCACTTGCGTCTTTGAACGCTCCCGTATCAGCTCGATGAACAACGCCTCCTTGCTTGCGAAGTTCGAATAGAACGCGCCCTGCGTATAGCCGGCCTCGGCCGCGATATCCCTGAGCGACGTGGCGCCGAACCCGCGGTCGACGAACAGCCGCTTCGCCGCGGCGAGCAAATGGGCGCGGGTCTGCAAGCGGCTTTCTTCGCGGGTCAGCCGCGGGGGACGGGAGGCCATGTTCATGGTCGCAAGGATATCAGTTGATATTTGAGATAGATACCATTACGATCGCGTTTCAAATATCACTCGATATTTGAAACGCAGGGCGCGATTGTGTCGCCGAATGTCTGCAACGGGGATCCCCGGGAGGACGTTCGTGTCGACGCGGGGCGCGCACTGTGTGCCGGTGCGTGGCGGCGTGTCGTTGCTCTCGTGTCGCGTGCTTCGATACGCCGACGCGAGCCGCTTGCCGATCGAGTGAATGTGGCCGTCACGGGGCGTCGTGAAACAGTCAGTTAGTCATGCGAATCATGTCGGTTCGCATGCAGATACGGATTCGGGGCAGGAAGCAGAAGATGAGCGCGAGCAAGACCTATGCGCAGCTCGTAGTCGAGCTGGCCGAACTGGACGAGGAAATCGAGCGCGCACGCGCGCGCGAACGCGTCGATGCGATCGCGGAGGTTCACTCGCTGATGGATACCTACGCGATCAAGCATCGCGACCTGGTCGGCCGCAACGGCAGCCGGGGTTCGTACATCGTGAAAGCGCTGCCGGCGCGCTATCGCGATCCGGCGAGCGGGAAGGAGTGGAGCGGGCGCGGCAATGCGCCGCTGTGGATCAGGGGCAAGGATCGTCGTCAGTTCGTCATCGTCAAGCCGCCGTCCACCGGCAAGAAAACCCGAACCCGTTGACGGACGGCGCCGGGCTACGGCGCCAGCGGCTTCGCCGGTGCCTGACCCGGCGGCGTCAGCATCACCAGCAGCGTCGCGCCTTCAGGCGATGGCGCCACGTACGCATGCCGCCGATGTGACGAGAAGAGCGCTTTCACCGGCGCGCAGCCGCCTCGGCTCGCCGTGCGCAAAGTGCAGTTCCAGTTCGCCCGACGGCACATGGCAGAACTCGTCGCCCTCGTGACCGGCGAGCCCGTCGGCTTCATCCACCGTGCGCACGTCGACCTGCATGCGCAGCGTGATCATCCGGCCGAACTGTCTTATCCCCGGCCGACGAACGGCATGGCCGTCGCCATGATCGTCATGTTCAGGATGTTCGTGTCCAGCGGCAGGTTCGCCATCTGGGCGATCGCGTTCGCGACATGCGTGACGTCCATGCGCGCTTCGGGCGCGAGGCTGCCGTCGGCCTGCGGGACGCCTTGCGTCATCCGTTCCGTGAGCGACGTCGCTGCGTTGCCGATGTCGATCTGGCCGCACGCGATGTTGTAGCGGCGGCCGTCGAGCGCCAGCGACTTGGTGATCCCGGTCACCGCATGCTTGGTGGCCGTGTACGCGATCGTGTCGGGGCGCGGCGCATGCGCCGAGATCGAGCCGTTGTTGATGATCCGGCCGCCCTGCGGCGTTTGCGCTTTCATCAGGCGCCACGCGGCCCGCGCACACAGGAAGACACCGGTCAGGTTCGTCGCGACGACGCTGTTCCACACGTCGAATTCGTATTCGTCGAGGGAAACCGGAGGCGCGTTGCGGCCGGCATTGTTGAACAGCACGTCGAGCCGGCCGAACTGCTGCGCGATCCGGGCGAACGCGTGGTCGACCGATGCTTCGTCGGTGACGTCCGCAGGAAACACGTGCGCGTCGCCGCCGGCGGTGCGGATCGCGTCCTGCGTGTCGCGCAACGATGCCTCGGTACGTCCGAGCAGCGCGACGGTGAAACCGGCCTGGGCGAGCGCGACGGCCGCCGCGCGACCGATGCCGGAGCCGGCGCCGGTGACGGCCGCGAATTTCGTGGAGACAGACATGGCTTGATTTCCTGCGGGTTGAAAGAGGGGCGAGGTGGCCGACGACCGGGATCATCGCCACTTCGGCAATGTAGTCGAAATGCGCGGTGCATGGATTCAATCGATAGCGTTAAGCACGCTCGATTGCGCGATCACGTCGACTACCTCTTCCGGCCAGGCATGGCCTTCCGCGCTCGCGTGCCTGACTCCGCAAACAGATCGACCACCACGCCGCGCAGCCACTTGTTCCCTTCGTCCTGATTGACCCGCGTATGCCAGAGCATGTGAATCGACGCGCCCGGCACTGTGACGGGCAATGCGCGCCAGCCCAGCGAAAACGGTGCGGCGAGCTGCTGCGCGAGATGCTCGGGCACCGTCGCGATCAGGTCGGTGCGCTGCAGGATATAGCCGACGCTCATGAAATGCGGCACCGTGAGCCGCACCTGGCGCGCCACGCGGCGGCGCTTCAGCCATTCGTCCACCTGCCCGTGACCGGTGCCGGCCGACACCACGACCAGATGCTCGGCATTGCGCCACACGTCGACCGTCAGCGGCGCGTCCTCGAGCGGATGCCCGCGCCGGAACAGGCACACATAGCGCTGATCGAACAGCCGGCGCTGATAGAAGCCGCCCTTGAGCTGCGGCAGCAGGCCGATCGCGAGATCGACGCGGCCATCGGCCATTTCGTCGCCGAGGTTGACGCTCGTGTCGCGCACGGTATTGAGCGCGATGCCCGGCGCCGCTTGCGACAGGTGTTCGAGCAGCGCGGGCAGGAACACGACTTCGCCGATGTCGGTCATGCCGATCGTCAGCGTGCGCGCGGCGCGCTGCGGATCGAAACCGGTCTCGGGGTTGAGCGCGGCGTGCAGCGTCGCGAGCGCGTGCGATACGGGTTCCGCGAGGCGCAGCGCGAACGGCGTCGGCACCACGCCACCGGGCCCGCGCACGAACAGCGGATCGCCGAGCCGGCGGCGCAGCTTCGCGAGTGCATTGCTCACGCCCGGCTGGCTCATGTTCATCTGCTCGGCGACGCTCGACACGCGCCGTTCCTGCATCAGCCGCTGGAAAAGCAGCAGCAGGTTGAGGTCGATATCGCTCAGTTCCATGGGTCGGGCCTCGCCGGGTTCATTGCATTCAGTGATGAAGCAGATTCCGGTCATTTTATTGCGGGATGAAAGTCGGCTCCCGAGAATGCCGATACGGCCCGTGCAATCGACATGACCGCAGCGCACGCCGCAGACCCCACATCGGAACATCGGAGACACCTTCATCATGCAGACGAACCTGAAGATTGCGATCGTCGGCGCCGGGATCGGCGGCCTGACGCTCGCGCTTGCGCTGCGCGAGCACGGCATCGACGCGCAGCTCTATGAACAGACGGAGGTGCTGCGCGAAGTCGGCGCGGCCGTCGCGCTGTCGGCCAATGCGACGCGCTTCTACGAACGCATGGGATTGCGGGCGGCCTTCGACGCGGTGTGCGCGGACATCCCGGGGCTCGTCTATCGCGACGGCCGCAGCGGCGCGGTGATCGGCCATCATCGCGGCGCCCCCGACTATCGCCGGCAGTTCGGCGGCGCGTACTGGGGCGTGCATCGCGCGGATCTTCAGGCGCTGCTGTCCAGGGCGGTCGGCCTCGACTCTATCCATCTGGGCCATCGGCTGACCGATCTCGCGCAGCATCCCGATCGCGTCACGCTGTCGTTCGACAACGGTGTGCGCGTCGACGCCGATCTCGTGATCGGCGCGGACGGCGCGCGCTCGATCACGCGGCGCTGGATGCTCGGCTACGACGATGCGCTGTATTCGGGGTGTTCGGGTTTTCGCGGCGTGGTGCCGGCCGCGCGGCTGAGCCTGCTGCCCGATCCCGAAACGCTGCAGTACTGGATCGGGCCGCACGGGCACCTGCTGCACTATCCGATCGGCGACGAAGGCGACCAGAATTTCCTGCTGGTCGAGCGCCATCCGTCACCGTGGCCGTCGCGCGACTGGGTGATGCCGTCGGAAGAGGGCGAGCAACTGCGCGTGTTCCGGGACTGGCATCCGGCGGTGGTGCAGATGATCACCGCCGTGCCGATCAGCCAGCGCTGGGGGCTGTTCCACCGGCCGCCGCTCGGCCGCTGGAGCCGCGGGCGCGTGACGCTAATCGGCGACGCCGCGCATGCGATGGTGCCGCACCACGGGCAAGGCGCGAATCAGTCGATCGAGGATGCGGTGGTACTGGCCGCGCAACTGGCGCAGGCCGGGCCGGGCAACTGGCGCGAAGCGCAGGAAGCGTACGAGCGGCTGCGTCGCGGCCGCACGCGCAAGGTGCAGTACGCATCGATCTCCGTGGCCGATGTGCTGCACCTGCCCGACGGGCCGGCCGCGCGGGCGCGCAATGCGCGTCTGGCCGAGCGCGACAGCGTGCTGCATCACCTGGACTGGATTCACGATTTCGACGCGCTGGCCGGGGAGCCGAGCGAACGGCAGGGCGGCACGTGGCTTTGACCTCGCAGTCTCGCGCACGCTGTCAGGCGCGACAGACGCCTCGAGGTGGTGTGCGCAGGATATGAGACTGATTGACCGCCCGCGGCTTGGCGATCAACGGCCAGCATGACGAAAACGGGTGGGGCCGTGCCCGCCCGCCGTCACTTCACGCATTCGAGCGCGTACTTCAACCCCTGCCCGAGCAGCCCGCGCCATACGTCCCACGTATGCCCGCCGTCGACGATGCGCAGCTCGGCCGGGTTTTGCGCGCGGCGCAGGTGCGTGAACAGCACGCTCGATTCGGCCTGGATGGTCAGGTCGTCGTCGCCGGCCGCGATGAACATCGGGATTCGCCAGCTGCGCGCGAAATAGCCGCGCATCAGCGCCGGGTAGTTGAGCTCGTGCCATACGCGCGGGTCGAACTGCCGGTCGCCGAACACACCGACGTAGCGCGCGGCGGAATTGAGCGGCGGCTCGTTCGCGTAGATCGCGGGGCTCAGCAGCATCGCGCCGCAGAACAGCCCGGGTTCGAGCAGCGAGAAGCGCAGCGCGCCGAAGCCGCCCATCGACACGCCGCCGATCGCGCGGCCCGCGCGCTGGTTCGACACCGCGAAGTGCGCTTCCACCTCGGGCAGCAGGTCGTTGAGGAACGCGCTCTGCATCTTCTCCTTGCGGTCGACGTACCAGTCGGTGCCGCCCTGCGGCATCACGATCACGACCGGCGGGATCTCGCGGCGCTCGATCAGCGTGTCGGCGGTGGCCTGCAGCCGGCCCTGCGTGACCCAGTCGTTCGCGTTGCCGGCATTGCCGTGCAGCAGGTACATCACCGGGTAGCGCGCGCCTTCCGGGTTGTAGCCGGGCGGCAGGTAGACCGTGTACGACCAGTCGCGCTTCAGCGACGCCGACCGGAACGTGCGCAGCACGATGCTGCTGCCCGGATTGAGCGCGGGCTCCTGGGCGGCCGACGGGGTCGTCGCGGTCTGGACGGCCGGCGGCGGCGGCGCGGGCGCTGCCACCGGCGCGGGCGGCGTGGCGCGGGCGGTGGCGATGGAGCCGGCGATCAGGGCGAGGGCGAACGGAAGGGCGAGTCGGCGCATGGCGAATCGTTTCAGGAGAGGCGCCGGCTATCGTAGCAGCGGCGCGTGACGGCGCGGCGCGTCATCGCCGCGAACGGAACGGCAGCCGCGCGACGAGCGGCCCGTAGAGTTTGGCGACGAGATACAGCAGGCCCATCGCAACGACGTCGGCAATCAGGCCGAGCTTCACGTCGAGATAGCCTTCGGTCGCCTGGTAGAGCACCGAATCGACCGCGAGCGAGATGGCGGTGCCCGCGACGAAGCACAGCAGCCCCTGCCGGCCGATCGTGCCGATCCACGGCATCGCGTGCGCGACCTTCTTCATCCAGCCGAGGTGGACCAGCTTGGCCGCGAGCCATGCGATCGCGAGGAAGTTCGCGAGCCGCAGCGCGCCGAGGTTCTGCTTGATCGACGGATCGGTCGGGAACGGCTCGATGCGCAGCCGGTAGTACGCGCCGGCCGCGACGATCGCGAGCGCCGCGGCCGTCAGCAGCCAGCCCTGCGGCTTCGGCGCGAGCGTCTGGTAGACGGGCTGGCAGCGCGCGATCACGCCGAGCACGAACAGGAACTGCCATGCGAACGGATTGAAGTCCCACGGCGCGCCTTCGACGGTCGGCAAAAAGCGCGCGACGTGCGGCGCGGCGACCCACAGCGACCCGCTGAACGCGAGCAGCAGCCACGGCTGCGTGCGGGCGAGCGGCAGCGCGAGCGGCACGAGTAGCGCGAAGAACGCGTACATCGGCAGCACCGACGCGAGGTACGGCTGGCGGCGGAACAGCAGGATGTCGCGCAGCGCGGCGAGCGGCTTGTGAAGCAGGCCGTCGAGATCGTTGGTCGGCATGTTCGGGCCGTCGATCGCGAATGCGTTCAGCGCGGCCGTGATCAGCAGCATCAGGCCGGCCGTCACGAGGAACGCGCGGTAGATCTCGAACGCGCGCCGGATGAAGCGCTGGCGCGCGGCGGCTTCGTCGTGACGTTCGGCGAGCGAGTTGTACGCGATCGCGGTGGCAAAGCCGCCGAGGAACACGAAGACCTCGGCCGCGTCGCACAGCGCGTAAGCGTGCAGCGTCACGCGCGACAGGATGCTGCCGCCGATGTGGTCGACGACGATGACGAGCAGCACGAGGCCGCGGAAGAAATCGAGCTCGGCGTAGCGGCCGGCCCGGGCCGGTGCGGTCATCGGACCGCCTCCCGGCGCGGGCCGCGGGCGCGGCCGGCACGCGCCGCGCATGAATCGGGGGGAAGCATGACTTCGTGAAGAAATGACGAACGGATGCGCATTGTGCCACCGATGCGGTGCACATCGGGTTTACGCGAATGGTCGGCCGTCGTGCCGCTGCCGTTAAGCCGGGTCAGGCAGTCTGCGCAACGGGGCAGTTGGACGAGCGCAACGGTTTGCGCAGGGTTCATCGGCCCCGATGGACGGACGGTTTGCGACGTGACACCATTTTGACCTCACGCGGCCGCACACCGCGTCGTCCGCCCTGCGGGCCACACATACAACAGACCAAACATTCGCCGAGCGCTTGACCCTGCCCGGCCCCCGGCTCCGGAGATCCGTCATGAAGAAGCACGTCATTTTTACCGCCGCGCTAGCCGCTTTCGCCGCGCCGGTCTTCGCCCAGAACAGCGTGACGCTGTACGGTGTGATCGACGAAGGCTTCAATTACACGAACAACGTGAACGTCAATGGGGTCGGAAAAACGAACTACCAGTTGGCGAGCGGTTATGCGCAGGGCAGCCGCTGGGGCCTGAAGGGCAGCGAGGATCTCGGCGGCGGGCTGAAGGCGATCTTCACGCTGGAAAACGGTTTTGACGTGAACAACGGCCGGCTCGGCCAGGGCGGCCGCATGTTCGGCCGCCAGGCGTTCGTCGGGCTGAGCGCGCCGCGCTTCGGCACGCTGACCTTCGGCCGTCAGTACGACTCGGTCGTCGACTATCTCGCGCCGCTCACCGCCAACGGCAACTGGGGCGGCACGCTGTTCTCGCACCCGTTCGACAACGACAACACGGACAACTCGTTCCGCGTCAACAACACGGTCAAGTATGCGAGCGCCGACTGGAACGGCCTGACGTTCGGCGGCACGTACAGCTTCAGCAACAGCACCGGCTTCTCGAACAACCGTCAGTACAGCCTCGGCGCGCAGTACTCGCTGGCCGGGCTCCAGGTTGCGGCTGCCTACCTGCAGGCGAACAACCCGGGCGTCGGCAGCGCGGGCGCGATCTCGGCCGACGATGCGAACTTCGTCGCCGACCGCCTGCGGATCTTCGGCGGCGGCGTCAACTACACGTTCGGCCCGGCCACGGTCGGCTTCGTCTACACGAAGACGGACGTGAAGAACCCGGTGTCGACCGTCTACCTGCCGGCGTCGACGTTCGCCGGCCTCGGGCTGACCGCGACGAAGTTCCAGAACTTCGAGGTCAACGGCAAGTACCAGCTCACGCCCGATTTCTATCTCGGCGCGCAGTACGTGTACACGGACGGCAAGTATGATGCCGCGGCCGGGACGTTCAAGCCGAAATACCACACGGTCGGCCTGATGGCCGACTACAGCCTGTCGAAGCGCACCGACGTGTACCTGCAGGGCGCATGGCAGAAGGTGGGCGGCGACAAGACCGGCACGGCGGCCGACGGCGGCTACGTGGTCGGCACGGACGGCCCGTCGGCGTCGTCGAACCAGTTCGCGGTGCGCGCCGCGATCCGCCACAAGTTCTGATCGGGCGGGCGGTGCCGAGGCCGAGCGCCTCGGCGCCGGCTGCCGTCAGTCTGCCCGCGGGTTGCCCCCGAGCGTTTCCGCAAGCCAGTCGACGAAGATCCGCACGCGCGGCGCGAGATGCCGGCCGGTCGGAAACACCACCGACACGGGCAGCGGCTCGGCATTCCATTCCGGCAGCACCTCGACCAGCGAGCCGTCGGCGAGCAGCGGCCCGAGCCCTTCGCGCGGCGCCTGGATCAGCCCGAGGCCCGCAAGACAGCACGCGAGATACGCCTGCGAGCTGTTGACCGACACGACGCTGCGCATCTTGACCGCGTGCAGCTGGCCCGAATCCATATCCGCATATTCCCAGTCCAGCTCGCGGCCCGTGCGGCTCGAGAAATAGCCGACCGCGACGTGGTCCGGCAGTTCGTCCGGCGAGCGCGGCGTGCCGTGCCGCTCGAGATACGCGGGCGCCGCGCAATTGATCTGCGCCAGTTCGCCGATGCGCCGCGCGACGAGCGACGTATCGGACATCGCGCCGACCCGCACCGCGCAGTCGATGCCATCGGCAACGAGATCGACGAAGCGGTCGGTCGTGCCGATCACGACGCGCAGGTCGGGGTAGCGCGCGTGGAAACCCGGCAGCGCCGGAATGACCTGGTTCAGCGCGAAGCGCTCGGGCAGGTCGACGCGGATCGCGCCGCGCGGCGTCGTGCCGGCGTCCTCGAACAGCGTCTCCGCATCGTCCAGATCGGCCAGCAGCCGCATGCAGCGCTCGTAATAGGTCGCGCCTTCGGCCGTCAGCGCGACGCGCCGCGTCGTGCGCTGCAGCAGGCGGACCTTCAGGTGCTTTTCCAGATACTGGACGGCGTTGCTGACCGTCGGGCGCGGCAGTTGCAACTGCTCGGCCGCTTTCGTGAAGCTGCCGAGATGGGCGACGCGCGCGAAGATGCGCATTGCTTGCAGATGATCCATGCGGGGCGGGTGCGTGGGTGGAGAGGAGCAGGCTCCATTGTTAATCAGCGTCGAATGGTTTGGTTGAGTGTTTCGCGTTTGTCGCGCGCCGCGATGCGCCCAGAATCCGGCCTGTTCATTCATCACTCGAGGAAACGGATATGGAAACGCGTGAACTGGGCCGTACCGGCCCGCGGGTGTCGGCACTCGCGCTCGGCTGCATGGGGATGTCGGACTTCTACGGCCCGGCCGACCGCGACGAAAGCATCGCGACGCTGCACGCGGCGCTCGACCACGGCATCACGATGCTCGACACCGGCGATTTCTACGGGATGGGCGACAACGAGATGCTGATCCGTGATGCGCTGCGCGGCCGGGCACGCGACCAGGTGCTGATCAGCGTGAAATTCGGCGCGCTGCGCGATCCGGCCGGCGGGTTTGCCGGCTACGACGCGCGGCCGGTGGCGATCCGCAACTTCGTCGCGTACTCGCTGAAACGGCTCGGCACCGACTACATCGACATCTACCGGCCGGCGCGCGTCGATCCGGCGGTGCCGATCGAGGAGACGATCGGCGCGATCGCCGATCTCGTGAAGACCGGGTACGTGCGCCATATCGGGCTGTCGGAAGCCGGCGTGGACACGATCCGCCGCGCGGCCGCCGTTGCGCCGATCGCCGACCTGCAGATCGAGTATTCGCTGCTGTCGCGCGGTATCGAGACCGGGATCCTGCCCGCGTGCCGTGAACTCGGGATCGGCGTGACGGCCTACGGCGTGCTGTCGCGCGGGCTGCTGGGCGGGCGCTGGAGCACGGCGCGGGAAGGCGAGCGCGATTTCCGCGCGGCGAGCCCGCGCTTCCAGGGCGAGAACCTCGCGCACAACCTCGCGCTCGTCGACGCGCTGCGTGCCATCGCCGACGAGAAGGGCAGCAATCCGGCGCAGGTCGCGATCGCGTGGGTGCTGTCGCGCGGCGGCGATATCGTGCCGCTGATCGGCGCGCGCAAGCGCACGCAGCTTCAGGACGCGCTGCAGGCGATTGATATGCAACTAACGGTCAATGACATCGCTCGCATCGAAGCGGCGGTTCCCGCCGGGGCGGCTGTCGGTGAGCGTTATCCGGCCGCACAGATGGCGCACCTCGACAGCGAGCAGGGGCGGGGGGCATCTCACGGGGACTGATCGGCGCGGATCGGCGCCTGTTTAGGAGCGGTCCGCTGTATTCGGCCCGGATTCGGATGCCGGGGCCGAAGCCGTTCGGGTTCGACAACACCGAGGGTGATGCATGGTCCGGCCCTGCCGCGCGACAGCACACGGGCGCAGTCGCGCCGCCGCTCCATCCGGCAAGCCCTAGCCAGCCTCAGGCAAAACCAGATGGCGGGCGGCGCGATCGGGGTTCACCATCGGCGCCGTACTCAACCGGACGGAATGCCTTTCATGCACATTCATACGCTGACGATCATCGCGGTGGTCTTCCTGCTGGCCGGCGCGGTCAAGGGCATGATCGGGCTCGGGCTGCCGACGATCGCGATGGGGCTGCTGACGCTCGCGATGCCGCCGTCGGCCGCCGCGAGCCTGCTGCTCGTGCCGTCGTTCATCACCAATGTGTGGCAGTTGTGGCTCGGCCCGTCGTTCGGGCCGCTGCTGCGCCGGCTTTGGCCGCTACTCGCCGGCCTGACGATCGGCACGCTGACGGGCGGGCTGCCCGCGCTCGCGGCCGGCAGCACCTGGACGCATGCGGCGCTCGGCGTGGTGCTGATCCTCTACGGGCTGTGGGGGCTGGCCGCTGCGCGGCTGCCGGCGCCGGGCCGCCATGAAAAATGGCTGTCGGCCGTGGTCGGCTACCTGACGGGTGTCGTGACGGCCGCGACCGGTGTGTTCGTCGTGCCGGCCGTGCCGTACCTGCAGGCGCTGCGGCTGTCGAAGGACGACCTGATCCAGGCGCTCGGGCTGTCGTTCACCGCATCGACGATCGTGCTCGGCCTGCAGTTGCGCGTGACAGGGGCGTTGGAGACGGTCGATCTCGGCGTGTCGGCGCTCGCGCTCGTGCCGGCGCTGGTGGGCATGGCCGGTGGGCAATATGCGCGGCGCGTGATGAGCGAGAAGGCGTTCAAGCGCTGCTTCTTCGTCGGACTCATTGCGCTCGGCGCGTATATGGCAGCTTCGGGGTGGCTGTAAGCGGGCATCGCTGACGAGCGCGATGCCCGCTGTCCGCTGTCCGTGACGCGCCCGAAGCCGGTTTCGACATCAGCCGGCTTCGGGCGCGTTCACCGGACGCGGGTCACATCGCTCAGGCCGGATCGGCGTACTTCAGCGTCCACCCGAACGTGCGGGTCGCACCCGCGCCGAGTGCAAACGGCTTCGTCGTGCAGGCGAAGTTCGAATGCAACTGGCCGATCGGCGTCGTCGACAGCGGATTCGTCGTGCCGTTCGCCGTGTCGAAGGCCGACAGCGCGCAGGTGTCGAACCCGGACGCCGCATAGCCGGTCGCGGCGCTGTTCGCGTAGGTTACCGACACGCCGTCGCCGTTCGCCTGCGTCGACGCGAAATCCGCGAACGATGTGAAGTCCGTTTCGACCGACAGGTTGCCGGTGAGCGTGCCCGTGCTCAGCGTATCGCTGCGGGCGACCGAGCCGTGCGCGAACGTCAGCACCGTGTGTACCTGCAGATCGAGATCCGTCGTGTACGCCGCATTCTTCGACGCGAGCCGGAACTTCGCGGTATCGAACGACACGATCACCTGGCCGTTGCCTTGCTGGACGTTCAGGTTCTTGTAGTACGTGACGGGAATGTAGGTCTTCCCGTTGTACGACACCTGCGGCACCAGCAGTGCGTAGCCGAGATCGGTCGTGCCGTAGATCAGCTTGTCGGAGAACGGCACCGGGTAGTACGGCGTGTACGAGTTGTAGTCGGGCGCCTGGCTGAGGTTCAGGTTGATCACGCGCCGGCCGTCGCGCACGGTGACGAGCGCCGCGCTGTACGGATGCGCGGTGTCGCCCGGCTGGTTGTACCAGGTGAGCGTGTAGCGCGGCAGCGCGTCGAGCCACGCGTTGTAGTCCGTATCGGCCATCGGCGCCTTGCCGCCGAAGCCGAGCTTGTTCCACCACGCGTTCACGTACAGGTACTGGTGCAGCAGGCTGAAGTTCTCGCCCATCACGCGCGGCTTGCCGCGATAGGCGTCCGTGCCGCGGCCCTTGACCCACATGTTCACCGAAGGTGTGGGCAGCGACGGGTCGTACCAGTACGTGTCGAACCGATGCGCGGCCTGGTAGATGAACGCATACGCGACCTGCTTCTCCTGGTCGGTCAGCACGCCGGCATTGGCCGCGGCCGTCAGCACTTCCATGAACGCCGAATCGCCGTACGGGCCGATCGAGCGGCCGTAGTTGAAGCCCTGGCCGTTCGCGTTCAGCTGCGGCAGGATCAGGTCGACCGACTTGCGCAGATAGCCCTTCAGCTCGGGCGTGAGGTTCGCCTCGTTGCCCATCTCGAACGTGCGCTCGGTCACTTCACCGATCAGCAGCGTGCTGTAGCGGTCGAAGCGCGCCTGGTCGTAATAGGTCGTGTGCGTGTTCGACGCCTCGTCCGAGAACCCGCCCGACGAGTCGTTGCGGATATGGTTCGTGAGCGTATACAGCAGCGCGTCGCGCGCGCCCATCGTCGCGACCGACGGATCGGTCTTCGATGCAAACGACGGGCTGCTCCAGCCGAGCTTCTGGCGCAGTCCGGCGATTCCGTAGGACACCGCATAGTAGTTCTGCGCGGTGTTGAGCGAAGCGATGTCGATCGGCGTGCCGGCCGCGGGGCACGTATCGGTCTTGCCGCTCGCATCGGGGCCGAACATGTCGCAGAAGGTGAGCCGCCGCTGCAGCGTCGCGAGCATTGCGTCGCTGAAGACTTCGTTGAGCATCCCGTGCGCCTTCAGGTTGTTCAGCGCGACGAGGTAGTAGTACTCGCCCCACGAGGTATTCGCATACGTGTAGTTGCTGCCCGACTGCGCCATCATCGCGGTCGTGATCGTCTGGTACGTCGCGAGGTAGCTGGCGTATTGCGGATCGTTCTTCGACTTCATGTCGATCAGGATGTACGACAGGCCGAGCGCGAGTTTGCCCGGCAGGAATTTGTCGCCGGTGTTCGTGTCGAGCACGTGGACCGGCGTGCCGTCGCCGAGATCCATCACGACCTGCGTGAAGTCGGGTGATTTCCGGATCAGGTCGAACAGTGCGCGCATCTGGCCCATCATCGTGACCGGAATGTTCGCGCCGGCCGGCACGCTGGTGTCGGGCGCGCCGTAGACGAGCGCTTGCAGCGAGTTCGACGCGAGCGTCGGTGTCGTGGACGGGGGCGGCGAAGATGACGAGGGCGGCGGCGTGTCGGTCACGTCGTTGCCGCCGCAGGCGCTGACGAACAGGACGGAAAGGGCGCTGAGCGCGGCGCCGAGCGCGAATCTGCTGCGCGGATGCATTGTGTCTCCAGTTTTGAATAGTGATGAAGCACGGGCGGGGGTGGCCGTTGCCGCGCTCGATGCCCGTACCCGGCCGCCGTCCTGCAACCCTGATCCCTGAAGACGGACGGCCTGAATTACCCATCGAGCGGGCAAGCGTTCTCCCTGCACGGGCCGTGACCGGCGTCGCGCGAAGACATTGGAAAACGTTTTCCAAATTTAGGCGGCGATCGGCATGATGTCAATGAACTTTCGCGTCGGACGGGGCGGGAAAAACCCGGATGGGGGGCAGCGGAGCGTGAAGGGTTGGAGCGAAATGTTGAAGAATTTACCGGGTTTTCTTCGTGATGAGATGAAGTGAAGCGCGGGATACCGATGCGGACACGACGAGCAGAATGACTATCCGGCGATGCGTACTCGCCGGGATTTGAGAGAAAACGTTATCCATAAGGATCGAGATGAATTCGACGGACATCGGGGCATGGTGGCGACCGGCAGCCACGCCGTTCCGGCGAGACTAAAGCTGTGCCTCGATCGCGGCCTTGTCGATCACCGACCAGACCTGGCGGATCTTGTCGTCATGAAATTCGTAGAACACGTTCTCGCAGAACGTGACCTTCCGGCCGTCGACGGCGAGCCCCATGAACGTCCCGCTCGGCGAACAGGCGAAGCGCAGCCGGCATGCGATGTGCGGCGGCTCGCACACGAGCAGCCGGATGTCGAAGCGGAGGTCGGGAATGCCGCGGAAGTCCTGTTCCAGCATCGCGCGGTAACCGGCGAGGCCCACTGGCCGGTTGTTGTGAATCACGTTATCGGAGACGTATTCGCCGAGCGCCGGCCAGTCTTGCCGGTTCAGGCAGTCGATGTATGCGCGGTAGCGGGTTGCAAGATCGGTGTCGGTCATGGCCGTGCCTCCGTGTGTCGACGGGATGAGTCGGATGCGGCGCGTGTCATCGCGGCGTGGTTTCGCCGGACAGGAACGCGACGAACTCGCGCGTGTACTTCGGCAGCGCATCGAACGACCGCGCGCACAGCTTCAGCCGCCGATGGCTCCACGCATCGGACAGCTCGACGAGCCGCACGTCCATCGTCTGCATCGCGCGCTCGGCCGCATGGCGCGACACGATGCCGATGCCCACCCCGCTCGCGATCACGCGGCAGATCGCATCGAAGCTCTTCAGTTGCACGCGATAGCGGATCCGCTTGCCGAGTGCGCGTGCCTGGTCGGCGAGATGCACCTGCAGCGCGCTGCCGTCGGTGAGGCCGATGAAGTCGGCATCGACGATCGAGTCGAATGCGACCTTGTCCTGCGACGCGAGCGGATGCGCGGCCGGCACGACGACGATCAGCCAGTCCTCGCGGAACGGCTTCTGTTCGAGCCCGCCGAGCCCGACCGAATCGGCGACGATGCCGACCTCGGCCGTCTTGTTGCGGATCGCATGCACGATCTCCTGGCTCGAGCGCTCCTCGACGCTGATCGACAGCTTCGGATGATGCGGCAGGTAATCGGCCAGCGCATCGGGCAGGTATTCGCTCAGCGACGCCGTGTTGCTCAGCAGCCGGATATGCCCGCGCAGCCCCTGGCCGTATTGCTGCAGTTCGCCGCGCATATGGTCGATCTGCTGCAGCACGGTGCGCGCGTGGTGTTCGAGCGCGCGGCCCGCGTCGGTGGCCTGCGCGCCCGACTTGGTCCGGTGCAGCAGCGGCACGCCGAGCTCGTCCTCCATGCCGCGGATGCGCTCGCTCGCGGCCTGCAGCGTGATGTGGGTCCGCTCGGCGCCGCTCGTGATCGTGCCGGCCTCGCAGATGTTCAGGAAGAGCCGCAGGTCGGTCAGGTCGAAACGCATGATGGGTGGGGCGATCGTATTGGAATGGCCGATAAGTTAGCAGGGAACCGCGGCCGCGGTCTCAGGCGCAGCTTGAGGCCCGATTCGCCGGTTCCGCATTTTCGGGGCACGATCGATGGCGGATCATGGCCGCACATCAACCGGGGAGCCTGTCATGCAGATCGATCCGTCGTGGGGCGTGTCGTTCAAGATCGCGTTGCACGTGCTGTTCCTGTGCATCGGCATCGCGTGGGCCTGTTCCGAACTCGCCGCGTGGTTGCGCTGAACGTCGCGGCGATCGCCGCCTCGCGCCTATTGAAACAAATCCGTCATAGTGTCCAGAGACGAAAATTCTTCCGCTTTCCTGCAAAAAGGCCATCAAGTTTTCCTGAATCGGACCGTATTACCGGTAGCGAATGCCGGCCGGCATCCGGTTCGTGATCGTTTGTCATCATTGTTTGCATCCGGTTACACGTCGGCCGTTCCGTTTTTGAGATGCTTGAAAGATTGTCAAACCGGAGTCGGATCGTCCATGAAAACGCGCGAGATTCACCGCAACGCGGCGTGGCTGCCAGGCTTGGCCGCCGTGCTCGTCATGGCCGGTTGTGCAAGCACGCAGTCCGTTCCGCCGAGCGACACGCTGGCGGGACAGTCGTCGCCGTCGAGCCAGCCTGCTGCTGCGCCGTCGGCCGCCACCCCGCCGCCGGCGCCGATTCTCATCGCGCAGAAGTACGTCGTGAAGCGCGGCGACACGCTGACGGGCATCGCGTCCGCGAACGGCTGCAGCATTGCCGACCTGCGCACCTGGAACAAGCTGGGCGCGAACGGCAGGCTGCGCATGGGGCAGGCGCTGCGCATCGTCAAGCAGCAGCCGTTGCCGGCGCCGGGTGCGGCCGGCACGCAGGCGGCCGCATCGTCGGCGTCGGGCAATGGCGCAGCGGGCAACCCGGCCGCCACGCAGACCACCGCGTCGAGCGCGAGCGACCGTCAGGTCGTCAAGGAAACGAAGCGGCATGCGGGTGGCGTCGCGCTCAAGTGGCCCGCGAGCGGCAAGATCGTCGACGGGTTCCGGCCGGGGCAGAATCGCGGCATCCAGATCGCCGGCCGGCCGGGCGACCCGGTCCGCGCCGCGGCCGATGGCCGCGTGATGTACGCGGGCACCGGCCTGAACGACTACGGCAGCCTGATCATCGTCCAGCACAACGCGGATTTCCTGACCGCCTATGCACACAATCGCAAGCTGCTCGTGAAGACGGGCGACATCGTGCGCCAGGGCGACGAGATCGCCGAGATGGGCGACCTCGACAATTCGCGTGTCGCGCTGCTGTTCGAAGTGCGACGCGACGGCAAGCCGGTCAATCCGATGCCGTACCTGCCTTCGTCGCAAGGGTGAAGCGGGGCCGTTTCGCTGGAACGTCGCGGCGGTCGCTGCTACGCTAGGGTCTGTTCATGCGAGTCCCGCGCTTCGCGGGGCCGACGGTCGTCTTTCGGGGATGCGCGGCGAATGCCGTCGCGGGCCGACTGTCGGCGTGATCGGGTGCGCTGCTTCACCGCGTGTCCGAGCTGCTTCGTGCCACCGATTCCGACAGAACTCACGACATTCATGGAACACTCTCCGACACGCCGCTCGCTGTTGCTTGCCGCCGTTGCCGCGCCGTTCGTCGCCGCGTGCACGTCCGCGCCGGTCGCCGACCAGGGGCGCGCCCATACCGCCCAGGCTGAATTGGCCGCGCTCGAGAAGGCCTCGAATGGCCGGCTCGGCGTCGCGGCGCTCGATACGTCGAACGGCGTACGCATCGCTCACCATGCGCGCGAGCGCTTCCCGCTGTGCGGCACCTATGCAGTCGTCGCGGCCGCCGCGATGCTCGCACGTGGCTCGCTCGACGCGTCGCTGCTGCCGCGCCGCATCCTGTACCGCCGCTATGAAATCGTGTCGGGCTCGCCGATCACGGAAAGCCACGTCGACACGGGCATGACCATCGAGCAGCTTTGCGTGGCGATGCTGCAGTCGGGCGACAAGGGCGCCGGCAACCTGCTGATGGGCGTGCTCGGCGGCCCGCAGGCCGTCACGTCGTTTGCGCGCGAGAGCGGCGCCACGTCGTTCCGCCTCGATCACTGGGAACCCGAACTGAACAACGCGGCGCCCGACGACGAACGCGACACGTCGACACCGGTCGAGATGGTCGACACGCTGCAGCGGCTGCTGCTCGGCAACACGCTGCAGGAGCCGCAGCGCACGCAACTGACGGAATGGATGGTCGGCGGCGCGCGCGGCGCGACCGGCATCGCGGCGGGTGTGCCGCCCGGCTGGCGCATCGCGGACAAGGCCGGCACGGGCGGTTACGGCACGACGACCGACGTCGCGGTGCTGTGGCCGCCGTCGCGTGCGCCGATCGTGATGGCCGTGTCGTTCACGCAGCCGCAGGCCGCCGCGGCGGCCCGCGCGGACGTCGTCGCGTCGGCGGCGCGCATCGTGGCGGGCGCGCTCACCGCGACGGCCTGAGCGTCCCTCGCCTCGCGCAAAGCCGGCGTTTGGCTTATCGTGTCGGACAGCGCGCGCCAGTGTTGGCGCGCGATCCTTCCGCGCCGTTTTTCCGTTTGCCTTCTCCATGCGCCGACTTCCGCCCCTGCACGCGCTGCAGATCTTCTCGACGGTGGCTCGCCACCGCAGCTTCACGCGCGCGGCCGAGCAGCTGTGCATCACGCAGGGCGCGGTAAGCCGGCAGATCCAGACGCTCGAGGCGCATTACGGTTTTCCGCTGTTCAAGCGGCATGCGAAGGGCCTCACGCTGACGGCGGAGGGCGAGCAGTTGCTGCCGGTGGTCAACGAGAGCTTCGCGCGGATCGAAGACATTTCGATGAGGCTCACGCGGCAGCGCACCGATCTCGCGCTGAAGGTGCCGACCTGCGTGATGCGCTGGATGCTGCCGCGCATCATGCGCTTCCAGGGCGAGCATCCCGATCTCCATGTGCAGATCACGACCGCGTGGCAGCACGTCGTCGATTTCTCGACCGAGCCGTTCGATGCGGCGGTCGTCTACGGCACGTCGCCGGGCGCCGGCGTGTTCGCGCTGCCGCTGTTCGACGAACGGCTGACGCCCGTCTGCGCGCCCGAATTGCGGCAGAGGTCGCCGCTCGACGCGATCGGCGATCTTGCCCGCCATACGCTGCTGCATCCGACCCGCGACCATCGCGACTGGCGCGCGTGGCTCGATCATGCGGGCGAGCGCAGTGTCGATCCCGCGCGCGGGCCGACGTTCGACACGCTCGACCTCGCGACGAATGCGGCGATGCAGGGCTTCGGTGTCGCGATCGGCGACGTGACGCTCGTCGACGACGACGTCAGCGCGCGCCGGCTCGAACGGCCGTTCGACATCGTGCTCGAGACGGGCGCGCGCTACTTCTTCGTCTATCCCGAGAACCTCGGCAACCAGCAGAAGATCCGCGCGTTCAGCGACTGGATCGCGCGCCATCGCGATTGACCGGCGACGCACGTGCGTGCGCCGGCGAACGGCTTTACTGGTACGTGACGACGGCGATCATCGGTGCCTGGTTGTTGCCCGGACGGTTCGGTAAAACGATTGCGCGCGAAGCCTGAGTAAAGGTCGTGGTCTTGATGGCCTGCTGGCTCGCGGCGTCGACGAACGCGATCTGGCCGGTGGCCGGGCGCGGGCAGTCGGGGCGCACACGCGCATGCGCTATGTCGGCCGCGTCGAGCGCGAACGAGCAAGGCGGTTCGACGATCATGCCGGTGAAGTGGATGATGCCGGACGCGCCGGCGGCGAAGGACGAGGACATGCCCAGAAGCGAGGCAGCCAGGACGAACGAGGCGGCGAACAGGCGATGCTTCATGACAGGCTCCAGAGAGGAAGCGCGTCGCAGCGGGGCCGCTCGGGTGGCAGTCCGTCAACGCTGCGATGCTAAGTGCGTAAACGGCAAGTCCATCTGTTCTCTTGAATGAAAAAATCGCAATTTTTGGATAAAGGCAAATGACGCGGCAATGCTGAATTCAATGTATGCCGTATTTGCGAGATAACAAGTTCGGGTAAAGCCGGTGTAGTAAGCTCAACGGAAATGCGCTTGTCCGACGCCGGTCGTCACGGCAGGTCGTTGCGGGATCAACGAATTGATGCATGGATGAAGCGATGCACGGGCGAATTGCCATGCGCCCAAAGAAAACGGCCGCTCGTGAATGAACTGCACCCCAAAAGTTGGACTAGATCCAACCTTTGGGGTGTTTTTCATGACGAAGTACGACGAACGTTTTCGGCGTCGAGTGGTTCAGGCGTATCTGGCTGGAGAGGCCGGCACCAAGACACTTGCTCACCGTTACGGAGTGGGCAGGACGATGGTGCGACGTTGGGTGGCGAGCTATCGCGAGCATGGTGAACAGGGGCTGCGCAAGAAGCACAGCCACTACGATGCGCGATTCAAGTTGTCAGTCCTTCAGCGGATGTGGCGAGATGAGCTTTCATATGCGCAGGTGGCGGCGCTGTTCGGCATCCGCAATGAACGAAGCATCCCGATCTGGGAGCGTCTGTATCATGAGGGTGGTATAGATGCTTTGACGCCTCGTCGCCGAGGGCGTCCTCCAAAGATGACCACCTCACCGCCACAGAAACCCACCGAAGATGCCGTGCAAGACGAGCGCACCCGCGAGGATAACGCAGCCATGGAGAGCTTCTTCGGCACGCTGAAATCCGAGTGCTATCGGCTGACGCGCTTTGTGAACGTGGAGCAGTTGCGAGATGCGTTGAGCCGCTACATCCACTACTACAACCACGAACGCATCAAGCTCAAATTAAATGGGCTGAGTCCCGTGCAATACAGGACTCAGTCCTCGGCCGCTTAGATTTTAACCGTCCAACTTCGTGGGGTGCAGTTCATGAACGAGCGGCCGTTTTTACACGGAGCGGTGTGATGGTGCGATCAGCCCGCGCGCTTGCGCACCGCGCCGACGATCACGAGCAGCACGATCGCGCCGATGATCGATGCGATCCAGCCTGCACCCTGGCCCGGCGCATACCAGCCCGCGGCGCGGCCGACGTAACCCGCGACGAGCGAGCCGACGATGCCGAGCGCGATGGTCATCAGGATGCCCATCTTGTCGTCGCCGGGCTTGAGCGCACGGGCGAGGAGGCCGACGATGAGCCCGACCACCAGGGTTTCGATGAGTTGCAGCATGAATGCCTCCCTATTGCTGTTGAGTGGTTGACGAAAGGAGATGGACTTGTCCGGCGCACCGGGGTTCCGGTGGGAGCCGAACAGGTACGCGACGGGCCGAGTATCGCACGCCGCCGCGTCATGCGGATGTCAGGGCCGCCCCGGCGGCGCGTCGTTCATTGATAGTCGAGCAGAACCTGCGCCGCGGCATGAACCGAACCGCCACCGATCTGCGCGCCGGTCTGCAGGTAGGACGCACGGAGCCGAATCGACGGCGATCCGCCGGTGACCGGGTTGTAGCTCGTCACGGTGTGCGACTTCCTCAGCGGCAGCGGCTGGCCCGTCGCGGCGTCGGCGATCTGGATGCCGATGCCGCTGGCCGTGGCATCCGGGCGCAACTGCATTCCGCCGGGGGACCCGGTGACCATGTCGTCCAGCGGCGCCAGTTGATAGCCGATCCGGTTGTATCCGGCCGGGCAGTTGTTCAACTGCACCTGAAAGTCCGTCGCGCCGGCGGTTGAACCGACACCCTTGAACACATGGTGCTGCACGGGCGGCAGCGTAACCGTCTGGTCGGGAATCGAGCACGTTCCATTGATGAAGCTGACCTTCGCGGCGAGGAAGACCGGGGACGACGCGCCGAAGATGCCGGACTTGTATTCGATCGTGTAATAGGCGCTGAGCGCACCCGAATTGAGCGATCCGTCTTGCGGCTGCCGACTGTCGCGGAACAGCATGACTTCGAGCGTATTGCGCAGCGTCGTCTTCGTCGACGAGACGGCCACGTTACCGTCGACGAGCATGCGCGTCGACAAGCCGGACACATTGGTTTCCAGATCGGGGCCGTCGGACACCCACACCCCGCCGTTGGGGTACATCCTGATACCCGTGATCTGGCAGGTGCTCGCGCCGCATACGTCCTGCGGCGTGAAGTAGTGACGCGCGACGACCACGCCCGGCGTGGCGTTTCCGGGGCTGGAAACGGTGGCTTGCCCGAACGCATAGAGGGTGGCGGCGATCGCGTCGGTCGCGAAGGCGACGGATGCGAGCACGAGCGCGGAGGCGCCCGCGAGCATGCGGAGCGGGCGGCGAGCGACGCGCACCGCGGCTGCCGGGGGCGTGGTTCGGGTCAATGCGGACGATTGGCGAATGTGAGACATAGGGATTCCTTACTGAATGCCGGCGGTCGTCGAATCGGACTGGCAGGTGCTCTTGACGGTCTGTATGCCGGGCAATGGCTGGCGACGCTCCGCAACCGGCAGCGCATAGGCGATCCGGCAGACGGAGCGGGCATCGGCGCCCCACTGAACAGTCAGCGAACCGCTGTCGTCGAGCCCGCGCGCGAAGATCTTGCTCGCCTGGCCGACGACGCCGACTTCCTTGCCGTTCTCGTCGTGCACGACGGCGCCGAACGGTAGCGGCGTGCCATCTGCCTGGCGCGCCTGAACGAGCGCCGAGCGGCCGGTGTCGGTCGCGAACCGGATCAGCGGCACGGCACCGGCACGCGGCGCGATCTGCCGGCTGGTTTCCTTCAGATCGACATCCATCGAAATGCCTTTCGGATCGAGCGCGATCGTATTGAGGCTGTAAGGCGTCAGGTATGGCACGACCGCGTAGCCGTTGCCGTCGATCTTGACGCCCGCCGCGTTCGTGACGCGCGCGCCGGCCGCGCCGGGCGCTTCGACGATCGCGAACGTCTCGGATACCGGTTGCGAGAACGTGATGCCGCCGCGATGCGCGACCAGCGCGCCGCGCACGCCGAGCGAGCCCTGCTGGAAGTCCGTGCTCGCGCCGGCGCTGGCGTTGATTTCCGCCACGCGCGTGCGGTACGTGATGTTGCCGCTGCCGTCCGTGGACGAATTCGATCCGGACGCGTGGTTCGCGCTGACGCTGTACGACAGCGCGTGGTCCTCGCCGAGCGATCCGGACAGCGTCGATTGCAACCGGGTGCGGCCGAGCGTATCGCGCGACACGTTGCCCGTGACGGTCATCGGGCGCTCCCGGCCGAACGGGATCGTGACGCTGGCGTAATAGAGCGTGCCCATGTCGCCGCCGGCATTGCGCTGCCGCGTGGCCGTCAGGCTGTAGGAAATGTTGCGGAACTGGTTCGTGTAGCCCACCGAGTAGTTGACGTCCGAGCCAGGGCGGTTCCAGTAGTTGACGGCCGATGCCGTCGCATTGATGCGGCCGCCGGTCGTGCCCAGGCGCTGCGTGAGCGCCAGCGACGCGCGATTGCGCTGGCGCCAGACCGACTGCGCCGAGCGGCCGTCGCGCGCGGCGTCGCGCGCCTGCATCGCGTCGTTGAGACCGAAATAGCCGTCCGTCGAATAGCGATACGCGGCGAGTGCGATATCGGTGCCGGTCGCATCGACCGACTTCGCATAGCTGACGCGCACGCTCGAACCGCTGTAGCGCTTCGCGCCGGGGATCGAGGTCAGCGCATGCGTGACGTCCGCGCCGAACGCGCCGAACGACGTGTTGAACGCGGCGCCCAGCATCGCCGACGCGTAACCGCCCGCGAGCGTGACGCCGCCGTAGCCCGTCAGCAGGTTGGTCAGGCCGCGCTGATACGTGACCTGCGTGAACAGCGGCTGGCTCGATCCGTGGGGATTGCGCAGCGTGCCCGCGACGAAGCTGTAGCGGCTGATGCCCGGCCGCAGCGACATCGGCACGGCGGCGTAGGGTACCGAGAACGAGTGCACGGAGCCGTCGGCTTCGGTAACCGACACCTGCAGGTCGCCGCCGTACCCGGTCGGATAGAGGTCGTCGATTTCGAAGTTGCCGGGCGCGACGGTCGTCTCGTAGATCGTCACGTCGTTCTGGCGGATCGTCACCTTCGCGTTGCTGTTCGCGATGCCGCGCACCACGGGCGCATAGCCGCGCAGCGAGTCGGGCAGCATGCGGTCATCGGTCGACAGGCGCACGCCCCGGAACTGCGTCGAGTCGAACAGTTCGCCCGACGTGTAGCTTTCGCCGACAACGAGCTGCGACGACAGCGACGGCAAGTCGCGCTGGAGATAGGTCGCGATGTCCTGATACCGGCGCTCGCCGCGCGACGACCATGAATAGGAGCCTTCGTGGCGAAAGCGCCAGTTGCCGAGGTTCACGCCGCCGTTCAGGCCGAGATAGCCTTGCGTCTGCGCGGTGTGGCCGCTGGCCTTCGACGTATAAAGATTGAAGTTGTAGCCGAGCAGGCCGACGGTTTCGCCGGAGGTCCATTGATCGGGGCTCACGTAGCCGCGTGCCTTGCGCACGAGCGACGCCTGCGGGATCGACAGCCGCAGCGTCTGTCGCGGGAAGTCGAATGCCGCGCTGGCGCCCGGCACGACTTGCTCGAGTGGCAGGCAGGCGTCGTCGCCGTCCAGTCGCGCGAGGACCTCCGGCGCGAGCTTGCCGAAATCGACGCCGACGCGCTCGAGCTGCATGCGGTCGAAGCACGGCTGGGCGTCGCCCGCATCCGGCCCGGCCACGAAGCGCACGTCATAGCGGCCGATCCAGTCGGGACCGACATGGATGTCGGTGGTGTACACGCCGGGGGCCGTCACGTTGCGCTGGGCGAAGCGCGACACGTCGACATGCTTGCCCAGGCGACTCTGCAGGAATGCGCCGTCGAACTCGACTTGAGCAAGCGTGCTTTCGACGGCTGCCTGCGTCGTCGCGCGGCCATTGGCGGACCACGCGGCGACGCAGGCCGCCACCAGCAGATGGATCGGCTTGACGTGCGGCATGTCGGCCGCGCCGCGGCGAGGCAGTCGGGTCGGGGTCATGCGCAATACTCCACAAAGGTTCGGGGCGAGCGGGTGCGTTTCGCCGGCGCAGGCGCGACGGTGCCGCACCGCGCGGCGGCGAATGGCAAATCAGGGGTTTTCGCGGCAGTCGGTCGGAACGGCCGAAGCGACGGCGGACGAAACGGGGGAGAGCGCTCGGCGCGCGCCGTTGCCAGGCGCTGCCGGCCTCGGTCGCGTTACGGTGCGACGCTGACCGGACGTTCGATATCGGTTGCCCGGCCCCAGTCGTTGATGCTGCCGAACTCGACGGTTGCACTTGCGGCGGGCGCGCCGGCGAGATCCTTGATCGGGAACCGCTGCGTGCTTCGGGGCAGCACGTAACCCATGCCGGCGTCGTGCTTGCGGCCGCCGGACTTCAGCTGCACGTTGCCGAAATTGACGACGTACGGTGTCGGATTGCTGGCCTCGAGTGCATAGCCGCCGTCGCCGCGAACCACGCGCCAGTCGACTTGCATGGGGGCGTCGTCCGCGCTGCCGGCCAGCCCGGCGGGGCGATACATGAGCTTGATGCGTGAGCGGAACGCCAACTGGATGCGGTTGCGGTTCTCGGTCGCGGCGGCCTTCGGCGGCACTTCGAGCACGTTCAGCCAGAACAGCGATTCCCGGTCGGCAGGCAGCGGTTCGCCGGTATGCACGAGACGCAGCGTCTGGCCGTTGCCGGCTTCCATCCGGAACATCGACGGCGTGAGCGTGAACGGCACGTCGATGTTCTCCGGCAACGCGCGGCTGTCGCCTTCGTCGAGCCAGGCCTGCACCAGTGCCGGACGCTTGCTGTCGTTCGTGAGCTGGATCGTGACTTCGCGCTCCGTGGACGGGAAGATCACGCGTGTGCCGGCGATCACGACGCTCGCGTCGGCCTGTGACGCGAACGCTGTGACCGCGAGGGTCAACGTACGGAAGAGCTTCAACAGTTTCATGGGCGTGAGAATCGGATCGTTGGGGGCAGGGAGCGGGCGGAAACGGCGGTTTCCGCGTCGCGCGGCGTGACGGGCGGAGATCGCCGGAGCGGCGATCTCCACGCGCGGGCCCTTACTGATAGATGAGCGAGTACTCGACACGCGACGAGACGTCGCCGGCCTTCACGGCGCCTGCGGCGTAGTACTCGGCGAAGTAGTTCACTTTCGCCTTGCCGTCGGCATCGATCGCGACCATCTCGGTGTTCGCGCCGGTTTGCGCGCCGACCGGGATGTGGTTCTGCTGCGAATCCAGCACGTTGATCTGGACGCCTTCGGCGGACTTCGCGCCCGAGTCGATCGTCAGTCGACCGCTTGACTGATCGACGTTCGAGCCGTTCTCGAACACGACGCCGACCTTCACCGGGTTGTCGTCGCCGACCGTGCAGCCCGTCAGCGCAAGCGAGAACGCACTGCGACCGGCGACGGAGCCGACATCGGCGAGCGCGGTGGTGCTGACCGGCGGCAGCGGGACGGTGAGATCCGATCCGCCATCGACGCTGCACGTCGACGCGATGATGTTGCCGCGGAAGGTGACGCTGCCGTCAGCCGCGTGGGCGGCCGACGTAAAGGCCGCGCCGGCGGCGAGGAGCAGGAACGGGATTGCGCTGCGCTTGATGATTCGCATAGTTAAATCTCCAAATAAACTTCGGTTTTTGAAGGCGCCGATTGAATTTAAATCTCGGAATGGCGCGTTTCGGATCAAATTATGCGATCTATGTAAGGCGTTTGTAATTTGACGGGTGCTAATAGATAGCGATTTGATCTAGTACTCGTACTAATTTGTTTTTTGCCGGAGTTGGCAGGCGGAGGAGGGACGGCAGGAAGGGCTCGCGTGGGCGAGCATGCGATACCGGAAACCGGTCGCGAGGCCGATTTCGGCGGGGCGCTATTCGAAGCGAAGCGGAATTGGAATAACCGGCCGACGGAGCATGAGGGCGGCCGGCATGACGTGTCGCGCCCGGGTTATGTGATGCGACGCGCGCGGCTGCGCGCGCCGCGTCGCACTATCGTCGGGTGGTCGAGTGGTCGAGCGCCGCTCGTCAGGCCGCCGGCGCGTCGATCGCCGGATCCAGGCGGCGATAACCCTCGGTCGCGCGCAGCAGCGTGCGCGTGTAATCGCGTGCGACGTGGCCGGTGCGCACGTCCTCGATCCGCAGCTGTTCGACGATCTCGCCATGCTGCATCACCGCGACGCGCTGGCACAGGAAGCCGATCACCGCGAGGTTGTGGCTGACGAGGATCATCGTCAGGTTGCGTTCGCGATGCAGGCGGCGCAGCAGGTTCAGGATCTCCGCCTGCACCGACACGTCGAGCGCGGACGTCGGCTCGTCGAGCAGCAGCACGCGCGGCTCGACGATCAGCGCGCGCGCGATCGCGACGCGCTGCCGCTGGCCGCCCGACAGCTGGTGCGGATAGCGGAACCGGAACGCGGGGCCGAGGCCGACCTCGGACAGCGCGCGGGCGATGCGCGCATCGGTGTCGCCCATGCCATGGATCGACAGCGGCTCGCGCAGCGTCTGGTCGACCGTGAAGCGCGGATGCAGCGACGCGTACGGATCCTGGAACACCATCTGCACGTGACGGCGAAAGGCGCGATCGGGCGTGCCGCCCACCGGCCGGCCGTCGATCGACAGGCTGCCGGACGCGAGTGGCACGAGGCCCGTCAGCGCGCGCAGCAGCGTCGACTTGCCGGAACCGGACTCGCCGACGAGCCCGAACACCTCGCCGTCGCGCACCGCGAAGCTCGCGTCGCGCACGGCGTCGACGTGACCCGTGCGGGTCGGGAAGCGGATCGATGCGTGATCGACGTCGATCATCGTGCGGCCTCCTGTCGATCGGCGGGCGTGCCGGCGTGCGACGCGGGTTCGAGCCACGCCGGATCGCGCCGCAGCACGGGCAGTTCGTCCGGCGGGTTCGCGAGCGGCGGATTCGCCGCGAGCAGCCCGCGCGTGTACGGATGCGTCGCGTCGCGCAGGTCGCGCGCGGCGCAGGTTTCGACGACGCGGCCCGCATACATCACCGCGACGCGATCGCAGAACGACATCACGAGCGGCAGGTCGTGGCTGATGAACATGAGGCCCGTGCCGTGCCGCGCGATCATCGCATCGAGCACCGCGAGCACCTGCATCGACACCGCGACGTCGAGCGCGGAGGTCGGTTCGTCGGCGATCAGCAGGCGCGGGCCGGTCGACACCATCATCGCGATCATCACGCGCTGGCCCATGCCGCCCGACAGCTCGTGCGGATACGCATCGGCCACGCGCGCCGGATCGCGAATCTGCACGGCCGCGAGCGCATCGACGATCCGCTCGCGCAGCGCGCGGCCGCGCAACTTCGGCTCGTGCCGCCGGAACGCCTCGCCCATCTGCTTCGCGACGGTCATCACCGGGTTCAGCGAATACTTCGGATCCTGCAGGATCATCCCCATCTGACTGCCGCACAGGCGCCGGCGCTCGCCGGCCGACATCGCGAGCAGGTCGTGGCCCGCGAAGCGCATCGTGCGGGCCGACCAGCGTGCGGCGTCGGGCAGCAGGCCGAGCAGTGCGCGGCCCGTCAGCGATTTGCCGGAACCCGACTCGCCGACGATGCCGAGCCGTTCGCCCGGCGCGAGCGTCAGCGACAGGTCGCGTACCGCGTCGGACACGACGCCGTCGTGCCCGCGAAACCCGATCCTCAGGCCGTCGATCTCGCAGAGCGGCGCGGCGGCGTCGGTGGAATTCAGTGGCATGTCACGCTCCATGACGCGGATCGAAGACGTCGCGCAGCCCGTCGCCGAGCAGGTTGAACGCGAGGCTGACGAGCAGGATCGCCGCACCGGGCAGCGTCGCGACCCACCACGCGTCGAGCAGCACGTTGCGGCCCGACGCAACCATGAAACCCCATTCGGGGCTCGGCGGCTGCGCGCCGAGGCCGAGGAAGCCGAGGCCGGCGACGGTCAGGATGATGCCGGCCATGTCGAGCGTCGCGCGCACGATCACCGACGACATGCACAGCGGCACGATGTAGCGCAGCAGGATCCGCGGGCCCGATGCGCCTTGCAGCCGCGCCGCATGGATGTAGTCGGCCTGCGCGATGCGGATCGTTTCCGCGCGCGCGAGCCGCGCATACGCGGGCCACGCGGTGATCGAGATCGCGACGACCGCGTTGATCACGCCCGGCCCAAGCGCGGCCGCGAACGCGAGCGCGAGCACGATCTTCGGGAAGGCGAGCGCGATGTCGGTGATGCGCATCAGCACGCTGTCGGTGAAGCCGCCGCAATAGCCGGCCGTCGTGCCGATCATCAGGCCGATCGGCACGACGATCACGACCACGAGCAGCGCGATGCCGAGCGTGAGGCGCGAGCCGCCGATCAGCCGCGAGAGTATGTCGCGGCCGAGCTGGTCGGTGCCGAGCCAGTGCGATGCCGAGCCGGGCGGCAGCAGGCGGTCGGACAGCACCTGGCGCAGCGGATCGTGCGGCATGATCAACGGGCCGACGATCGCGACGACGATCAGCGCGACGAGGATCGCGAGTCCGAACAGGTTGAGCGGATTGACCGCGAAGCGGCGCCAGCGGCGATAAGCGAGGCCGAACGCGGCCTGCGAGCGCGACGCGGGCGCATCGGAGAGAAGCCACGCGCGCAGCGTGAGACGCTCGGCATTCATGATCGGACGACCTTCGGCATGGACGAGGAAAGAAGCAGGGTGGAAGCGGTCATGTCGAAGCGGCCCTCAGCGCGCACGCGGATCGAACACGCGATACAGCGCGTCGGTCAGCAGGTTGACGGTGATGAACATCACGCCGATCACGAGCGTCGCGCCGAGCACCGCGTTCATGTCGGCGTTCAGCAGCGCGCCCGTCAGGTACGAGCCGAGCCCCGGCCACGCGAACACGATCTCGGTCAGCACCGAGCCTTCGAGCAGGTTGCTGTACGTGAGCGCGATCACGGTGAGCAGCGGCACCGCGATGTTGCCGAACGCATGCCGCCAGATCACGCGGCGCTCGGACAGGCCCTTCGCACGCGCGGTGACGATGTATTCCTGGCTCAGCTGGTCGAGCATGAACGAGCGCGTCATGCGGCTCAGGTACGCGACGGAGTAGTAGCCGAGGATCGCGGCCGGCAGCGCGATGTGCGACACCGCGTTGCGGAACACATCCCACTCGCCCGCGAGCGCCGCGTCGATCAGCAGGCTGCCCGTGCGCGCGTCGACCATCCCGTCGTACACGGGATCGAGCCGGCCGGGCCCGCCGACCCAGTGCAGCCGCGCGTAGAACAGCAGCAGCCCCATCAGCCCGAGCCAGAACACCGGCACCGAATTGCCGATCAGCCCGACGAAGCGCGCGATGTGGTCGATCGGCCGGTTGTGCTTCACGGCGGCCGCGACACCGAGCGGCACGCCGATCGCGATGCCGATCAGCGTTGCGATCGTCGCCAGTTCGAGCGTGGCCGGGAACACGCGCCTGATGTCGTCGAGCACGGGGTTCGCGGTCAGCAGCGACATGCCGAGATGGCCGTGCAGCACGTCGCGCGCATAGATCAGGAATTGCGTGACGAGCGGCTTGTCGAGGCCGAGCGCGATGCGCTCGGCCGCGTACGCCTCGGCCGATGCGCGATCGCCAAGGATCGCGAGCACGGGATCGATCGGCACCTTGCGACCGATCACGAACGTCAGCGCGAGCAGCCCCGCGAACGTGACGGCGAGCGTGAGCGCCCAGCGCAGCACGCGCAGGGCCCAGCGCACGGCCGGGCGCCGCGCGGGCAGCGTGCGTAGTGCTTCGAGGGAGGAGGCGGGAGTCGACATGCAGCGAATCTTATTGCTTCTTCAGGTTGCGGTACGACACGAGATCGTTGATCGGCCCGACTTCGAGCCCGCTCACGCCGGGCCGCGTCGCGACCTGCGCGACCTTCTCGAACATGATCACGAACGGCGAGTGCGCGAGCATTTCCTTCTGCATCGCCTGGTACCGTTGCGCGCGTTTCGCGGTGGTCGGTTCGGCGAGCGCGGTGTCGGTTTCCTTCGTCAGTTGCGGGATGTCCCAGCTGTTGCGCCAGGCCAGCATTTTATAGCTCGACTTGTCGGAATTGTCCGGGTTCCATGCAAAACCCTGCGCGTTGCTGTGCGGGTCGATGTAGTCGGCCGACCATTCGCCGATGTAGATGTCGTGCTGGCGCGCACGGTATTTCGCGAGCGTCTGCTTGTTGTCGCCGGGGATCAGCTGCACCTTGATGCCCGCCTGCGCGAAGTTCGCCTGCACGGCCTGCGCGATCTCCGTGTACGGATAGTCGTTGCGCACGTCCATCGTCACCGAGAAGCCGTTCGGCACGCCGGCCTTCGCGAGCAGTGCCTTCGCCTTCGCGACGTCGAGCTTGTACGGATTCGCGTTCAGCGTGCCGAGGAAGCCTTCGGGCAGGAAGGTCTGGTGGACCTTGTAGGTCGTCTTCACCACGTTGCCCTGGATGCCCGCATAGTCGACCAGCCACTTCAGCGCTTCCTGGACCTCCGGTTTCGCGAGCGTCGGGTTCTTCGTGTTCAGGCCGAGATACAGCAGCGTCGCCTGCGGCGAGGCCGACACCTTCGCCTTGCCGGATTTCACGACCGACGCCAGATCGTCGGGGCTCAGGTCGCGCGCCGCGTCGACATCGCCGTTTTCCAGCAGCAGGCGCTGGCTGGCAGCTTCGGGCACGTGGCGCAGCACGATGCGCTTCATCGCGAGCGGCAGACGGTAGCCGTCGAAGCGCTGCAGCACGACGCTGTCGCCGGCCGTCCATTTCACGAGCTTGTAGCCGCCGGAGCCGGCTTCGTTGGTCTTCAGCCATGCGTTGCCGAAGTCGTTGCCCTGCTGGTGCGACAGCAGCAGCTTCTTGTCGACCACCGATGCGGGCCACGAGCCGAGCACGTTCAGCACGAAGGTCGGTGCGTACTTCTGGTCGGTCGTGACCGATACCGTCAGGTCGTCGAGCTTCTTCACATTGGCGACGACGTTCGCCTTCGTGAGCCCGATGCCGGTCAGCACGGCGGCCGGGCCCTTGTCGAGCAGCACCGCGCGCTGGATCGACCAGGCGACGTCGTCGGCCGTCAGCGGGTTGCCCGAGTGGAACTTGAGGCCGGGGCGCAGCTTGAACGTATAGGTCAGCCCGTCGGTGCTCACCGTCCACGACTGCGCGACGTCGCCGTTGAATTTCGACGGATCGCGCAGATCGACGCGCACGAGCCGGTCGTACGTGTTCGCGACGTATTCCTCCGGCACCAGCTCGTAGATCTCGCCCGGGTCCAGCGTCGTGAATTCGTCGAGCAGCGTGGCCATCACGAACATGTCCTTCGGCGTTTCCGCGCGCGCGGCAGAAAGCGGAACGGCGGCGAGAACGGACGCGGCGGCCAGTGCCGCGACGAGCCGGGATGTCAGGAAATTCATGTGCGCTCCATCGGTTGTCGAACGTGAACGGGAAGTGGGACGTGCATCACATCAGGTGCCACGGGCCGCTGTCGGCATTGTCGATCTGCGGCAGCGCGCGCGAGCCCGGTAATTCGTAGTGCCACCACTCGCTGTCGATGTGCACGAAGCCGGCCGCATGCATCACGCCGAGCAGCAGCAGGCGGTTACGCTGCACGGCTGCCGGCAGCCCCGCATGGAAGTGGCCCGACTCGGCGACCATCTCGTCGAAGCCGGTACCCATGTCGAGCGGCTCGCCGTCCGCGCCGACGAGCGTCAGGTCGAGCGCGGTGCCGCGGCTGTGATTCGAGCCGCGGCCGAGATCGGCGATGAAGTTCGGATCGGGCAGGAAATCCCACAGCACCTGCTGCGCCTGCGGTGGCCGGTACGCGTCGTAGATGCGCAGCGTGAAGCCGGCTTGCGCCGCGATGTTCACCGCGCGGCGCAGTGCGGCTTCGGCCGGCTCCAGCAGTAGACAGTGCGCGCGGCGGTAGATCGGCTTGCCGGTCAGGTTGCGGTCGGTCGCGTAGACGAGATCGATGTCGACGCGATGCGTGGCGGACGTGATTTCAACGAGGCGGTGAGCGTTCATCGGCGGTTCGGAGGGCACTCGCATTCAGGATTCGAATTGATCGAACGTGCGCTGCAGTTCGCGGTTGCGCGCGACGCGCCGGTCGATCGCCGGACCGAGGCGGTCGACCACGGCCGTGATCAGCAGGTTGAACAGGCAGGTGAGCGGCGCGAGCGAATCCCAGAACTGGCCGACGTCGGTCTTCACCTGCAGCAGGTCGGCCGGCCAGTCGCGCGCCCACGGGCACGAGAGATCGGTGACCAGCGCGAACGGCTGCCCGCGCTCGGCGGCCGCCTGGCAATAGCGGCGCGCGCTGCGCGAATACGCGCGTGTATCGGTGACGATGCAGTACGGCCGCTCGAATTCGGAGTTCAGCGAATCGACGTACGAGCCCGACTGGCCGTCCGAATAGAACACGCGCGGGCGCAGGTATTCGAGGTAGCTGCTGAACGCGTTGCTGATCCCGCGCGTCGACTGGATGCCGAGGATGAACACGGCGTCCGCATGCGCGATCCGGTCGGCCACCTGCGCGAACACCGGGCCTTCGGCGAGCCGGTACACGTGGCGGATCGCATCGAGCTCGCGCTCGAGCGACGACGCGAGCGGACCCCCGCGGCGGTTGCCGTCGGGTTCGGCCGGCTGCGTGCCGGTGGCGCGGCGGTATTCGTCGAGCCGGTCGGTGATCATCCACGG
The DNA here is from genome assembly GCF_002223085.1 of Burkholderia sp. HI2714. Taxonomy (NCBI): domain Bacteria; kingdom Pseudomonadati; phylum Pseudomonadota; class Betaproteobacteria; order Burkholderiales; family Burkholderiaceae; genus Burkholderia; species Burkholderia sp. HI2714. The sequence goes on from NZ_NKFM01000046.1 coordinate 44,173, forward strand.
GCGGTCGCCGCCGCCGCGCAGTTCGCGCTTCAGGTCGTCGAGGTTGCGATAGCCGACGCTGCGCAGAAAGCGCCCGACCGAGATGCCGCTGGTGCCGGCCTGCTGCGCGATCTGGTCGGCCGTCTCGAGCCCGAGCCGGTCGAGGTTCGCGAGCATGTAGCTCGCGATGCGCTTGGCCGTCGGCGTCAGCTCGGCATAGCGGGATTCGACGGTACGGGCAAACGCGCAGGTCATCGGCTGTTAGATCGTTGTCGTCGGGTGATCGATTGTCATCCATCTAACAAAGCCAAAATCATCCGCGCCAGCGGATAAAAACTATGGTGTGAGGATAGGTGATAGGGTTGAAAGGGCGCGCGAGCAGGGCGGCAGATTATTCCTGACAGGCATATTTTGCGTTTATGTCTGACAGGAATAATTTGCGTTTATGCCTGACAGGAATATACTGCGTTTATTGTCTCCAGGAATCCACACCGTGAATTTCATCGTCAACACGCCCGCGCAACTGGGCGAGATTCTGTCGTCCGCGCGTCAGGCCAAGGGCCTGACGCAGGCCGAAGCAGCGATGCGGATCGGCGTGGGCCAGTCGCGCCTGTCGTTGCTCGAATCCACGCGTACCGAAAGCCTGTCGCTTAGCCAGTTGCTCGAACTGACCGCGTTGTACGGTCTCGAACTCAGCATCCGCACGAAGGACGGGCGCGGCTCCGCCGACGTCGAGTGGTAAGCGATGGGCCGCAAATCGCATACTCGCGCATTGTCAATCTGGGCAAATGGCCAGAGGGTCGGCACGTGGCGGATTCCCGCGCGCGGCGACATGGAACTGCTGTACGACGCAGGCTGGAAGCAGTCGACCGTCGGCCGCCCGTTGTCGCTGTCGTTGCCGTTTGGTGTCGGCGACGCGCCGCTGCGCGGTGAACGCATCAATCACTACTTCGACAACCTGCTTCCGGACAGCGACGTCATTCGGCGCCGCTTGGCCGCAAGGTTCGGCATAGCGACGACCGAGCCATTCGATCTTCTCGCCGCGCTCGGTCGTGACTGCGTCGGGGCGGTGCAATTGCTTGGCGAAGACGATGTGCCGACCGGCCTGGATCGTATCGACGGCACGCCGTTGTCGGATGACGACGTTGCACGTGTGCTCGACCAGGCAAGCGGCGTGGTGGTCGCGGCCGGCGACGACGATTTCCGGCTGTCGCTGGCCGGTGCACAGGAAAAGACTGCGCTGCTGTTTCACGACGGGCGATGGATGCGCCCGCATGGCGCGACGCCGACGACGCATATTCTCAAGTTGCCGCTCGGCCTGGTTGGCAACAAGCGGGCCGACCTCACGGCTTCAGTCGAGAACGAGTGGCTGTGTCTTGCGATCCTGCGCGCTTTCGGCTTGCCGGCCGCCAATGCGGAAATCGTGCAGTTCGGCGCGTACAAGGTGCTGTCGGTCGAGCGTTTCGATCGTGCGTTGCATCGCGACGGCGGGTGGCTGTTACGGTTGCCGCAGGAGGACTTCTGCCAAGCGCTCGGCGTGCCGCCGCACCTGAAGTACGAGTCGCACGGCGGCCCCGGCGTGCCCGACCTGGCAAGTCTCCTGCGCCGTTCGGAAACGGCGCGGGAAGACCTCGACACACTGTTCGCGGCGCTGATCGTTTTCTGGATGCTCGCGGCGCCGGACGGGCATGCGAAGAATTTCAGTCTGCGCCTGCTGCCGGGCGGCCGCTTTCGCCTGACGCCCCTCTACGATGTGATGTCGATCTGGCCGGTCGAAGGCGACGGCGCGAACCAGTGGTCATGGCACAAGGCGAAGCTGGCGATGGCCGTGCACGGCAAACGCAAGCACTACGCGATGCGCGACATTACGCGGCGCCACTTCAGCGCGATGGCCGAACACTGTCTGCTCGGTGATATCGCGACGCCGATCGTCGAGCGCCTCATCGACATGACGCCGCAGGTGATCGAATCTGTCGGTGCGGCGCTGCCTGCCGGTTTTCAGACGCGGGTCGCGGAACGCATTCTGGGCGGACTGCAGTTCGCCGCGCAACGGCTCGAAGAAATGCCGCGGGAATGAAACGCATCCCGGACGGGTTGCCCGGCGTTCGTCGTATTCGCACGCCTTCGTCCAGATGATCGGTAACGCATCGCGATCGGGCTGACACATTTCATCCTCTTCCTGTCGCCATTCCAGGCGTCGCCGCCGCGCCCGGTCGCATTTCCACCTTCACCTGACACGGCCGAGTCATCGGCATCGGCCGCCTGCATCCCGGACCTCGTCGTGCCTCAATCATTACAAAATTAAAGCGAATCAGATTAACTCATTAATTCAGGTTAATAATTCATTTAATTTTTGGATGGATTTGTATTTAACTTGCGTCACGGGATGTTCGATTTTCGATAATCCGAAAAACGGCATGTGTTCCGTAATGAAAATTCACTCAATCGCAGGCATGAAGAGGAAACCATGACGAATCTTTCTCGACGCAAGATGCTGGCGGGAACGGCCGGCGCCATTGCCGCGGCGGGTATCGCCGTATCGGCCAAGGCTGCCTCGTTCGGTAATCCGGACCGACCGCCGGAAGGCGCGGTGAATGCGCGCAACCGCCAGAGCCTGACCGACCCGGGGCCCAAAAACCCGGCAATCGCAAATCAATTCCCGTCCTTTCAGGATCCGCCGGCCACCGATATCAACGGCATGCCGTTATTCTGGGCGTCGTTCAATAATGCCCATAAGCGCATTCAAAATGGCGGATGGGCACGCGAAGTCACGCAGGACGATTTTGCGATTTCCGAAACCATTTCCGGCGTCAATATGCGCCTCACACGCGGCGGCATTCGCGAGATGCACTGGCACCAGCAGGCCGAGTGGGCCATCATGCTCGACGGCCGCTGCCGGATCACGGTGCTCGACGAACTCGGCCGGCCATCGGTGCAGGACGTGAAGACCGGCGATCTCTGGTATTTCCCGCCCGGCCTGCCGCATTCGCTGCAGGGCCTCGGCACCGACGGCGCCGAATTCCTGCTCGCGTTCGATAACGGCCGCGCGTCCGAATTCAACACGCTGCTGCTGACCGACTGGGTCGCGCACACGCCGCCCGACGTGCTGGCGCTCAACTTCGGCGTGCCGGCCGACGCGTTCAAGAACATTCCGCTCGACAACCTGTGGATCTTCCAGGGCGACGAACCGGGCCCGCTGGCGGAAGCGCAGCGCGCGTCGGCGTCGTCGGCCGGGGCGCCGCCGCATCCGTTCGTCTTCTCGCTCGGCGACATGAAGCCGGTCAGAAAGACCCGCGGCGGCGAAGTGCGGATCGCGGACAGCACGAACTTCAACGTGTCGACCACGGTCGCGGCGGCGCTCGTCACCGTGCATCCGGGCGGCATGCGCGAGCTGCACTGGCACCCGAACGCGGACGAATGGCAGTACTACCTGCAGGGCGACGCACGGATGACCGTGTTCGACACGGGGCCGAAGGCGCAGACGGCCGACTTCCGCGCGGGCGACGTCGGCTACGTGAAGAAGAGCCTCGGGCACTACGTGCAGAACACCGGCAGCACCGATCTGGTGTTCCTCGAGATCTTCAAGACTGACCGCTATGCGGAAGTATCGCTGTCCGACTGGCTCGCGCATACGCCGCCGCAGCTCGTCGAGGCGCACCTGAACGTCGCGCCGGACGTGATCGCGCAGTTTCCGCGTAACCGTCCCGACGTCGTGCCGCTGTAACGCCGCCGCCTCGGCCGGCAGGCGGCATGCCGGCCACGGCGCCAAAAATTCAGGAATCCTTCCTCATTCGAACGGAACCTCACCATGATTCCCGTCACGAGCAAACCCGCCGGCGGCTTCGCGCTGCCGGATTTGTCGACCGCGCACACCGACGGCGCGGCGCGCGCCGCGCTGGAAGGGCGCCGCACCGGCGTCGCCGCGCTGCTGCCGTTCGTCGGCCCGGCCGTGATCGCGTCGATCGGCTACATGGATCCCGGCAACTTCGCGACCAACATCCAGGCCGGCGCCGCGTACGGCTACCGGCTGCTGTGGGTCGTGCTGGCCGCGAACGCGATCGCGATGCTGTTCCAGGCGATGTCCGCGAAGCTCGGCATCGTGACCGGCCGCAATCTCGCGGAGCTGTGCCGCGACCGCTTTCCCGCGCCGGTCGTGTGGGGCATGTGGGTCGCGTCCGAGATCGCCGCGATGGCGACCGACCTCGCCGAATTCCTCGGCGGCGCGCTCGCATTCGGGCTGTTGTGCCACCTGTCGCTGTTCACGGGGATGATCGCGACGGCGCTCGCGACCTGCGCGATCCTCGCGCTCGAAAAGCGCGGCTTCCGGCCGCTGGAAGCCGCGATCGCGGCGCTGGTCGGCGTGATCGGCGCGTGCTATCTCGGCGAGCTGCTGATCGCGCCGCAAGATTGGCATGCGGCCGCGTTCCACCTGGTCGTCCCGCAGATTCCGGACCACGCGGCGCTGACGATCGCGGTCGGGATCATCGGCGCGACGATCATGCCGCACACGCTGTATCTGCATTCGGGTCTCACGCAGGATCGCAACGCGCCGCGCGACGACGCGGAGCGGCGGCGGCTCGTGCGTTTCTCGAACCGCGAGGTCGTCGTCGCGCTCGGGCTGGCCGGGTTCGTGAATCTCGCGATGGTGATGATGGCGTCGTCGGCGTTTCACGCGAGCGCGCCGGGCATGACCGACATCGGCGACGCGTATCACACGCTGATCCCGGTGCTCGGGCCGGCGGCCGGCGCGCTGTTTCTCGTCGCGCTGCTGACGTCGGGCGTGTCGAGTTCGGTGGTCGGCACGATGGCCGGGCAGGTCGTGATGCAGGGCTTCATCCACCGCCGCATGCCGGTCTGGGTGCGGCGCGCGGTGACGGTCGTGCCCGCGTTCGCGGTGGTCGCGCTCGGCTGCGACGTCACGCGTGCGATGGTCGCGAGCCAGGTCGTGCTGAGTTTCGTGCTGCCGCTGCCGATGATCGCGCTGCTGTTGCTGTCGGCGCGCGCGGACGTGATGGGTGCCTACGCGATGCGACTGCCGCTGCGGATCGTCGCGGGGGCGGCGACGGTCGTGATCGTCGGGTTGAATGCGTACCTGGTGTGGGCGGCCTTCAATTGAACGGCAGCGGGCCGGCAGCCTACTGCTGCATGTCCGGCGCCTCGCGAAGCCGCCAGATGTTGTCCCACAGCCATTGGAACACGGCCTGGTAGACGCCGGCCGTGGTCATGTCATGCAGCACGATCTTCTTGCGGGCCAGCGGGCCGAAGCGGTTCAGTTCGGCGAGCGTCTGCTCGTACGTATGCGTGGTGTCGATGAACAGCAGGTCGGATGCCAGCGGCTCCATCGCCAGATCGTCGGCGATCCTGAATTCGAAGTCGACCGACAGGTCTCGCGCGACCAGCTCCAGTTCGTGCCGGATGCGGAAGTGCTCGTCGGAGATGTCGACCGACACGCGAAGCGACTTCGGTGGTGGGCGCCATCGCCAGGACCCGCCGGCCCCCACGGCGCCGGCCATTGTAGATCGCCGGCCGTCGCCCGGCACCGCGCCGGCACATCGGTCGCGGCGATTACCCGCGCGCCGGCAGGGCCGGCCGCGCGGGCAGCCCCGATTACTTCGCGAGCGTGCGGTATGACACGAGGTCGTTGATCGGCCCGATTTCCGGCCCGGTCACGCCGGGGCGCGTCGCGACCTGCACGACCTTCTCGAACATGATGATGAACGGCGAGTTCGCGAGCACGGCCTTCTGCAGCGCGTCGTAACGCTGCGCGCGCTTCGCGGGCGACGGCTCGACGAGCGCGGCCTCGGTGTCCTTCGTCAGTTGCGGAATGTCCCAGCTGTTGCGCCACGCGAGCATTTTCGTCGGCGACTGGTCGGAGTTGTCCGGATTCCACGCGAAGCCGCGTGCGTTGCTGTTCGGGTCCATGTAGTCGGGCGACCACTCGCCGACGAAGATGTCGTGCTGGCGCGCGCGATACTTGCCGATCGCCTGCTTCGCATCGCCGGGAATCAGCTTCACGCGGATGCCGCCCTGCGCGAAGTTCGCCTGCAGCGCCTGCGCGATCTCGAGGTACGGATAGTCGTTCGGCATGTCCATCGTCACGTCGAAGCCGTTCGGCAAGCCGGCCTTGGCGAGCAGCGCCTTCGCCTTCGCGACGTCCTGCTTGTATGGCCGCGCGTTCGACGCGCCGAGGAAGCCTTCGGGCAGGAAGGTTTCATGCACCTTGTAGGTCGTGCTGACGATGTTGCGCTGGATGCCGTCGTAGTCGACGAGCCATTTCATCGCCTGCTGCACCTCGGGCTTCGCGAGGTTCGGGTTCTTCGTGTTCAGGCTCAGGTACAGCAGCGCGGACACCGGCCACGACGTGACCTTGATCTTGCCGGCCTTCGTCAGCGCGGCGAGGCTGTCGGGGCTCAGGTTGCGCGCGGCGTCGGCGTCGCCGTTCTCCAGCAGCAGCCGTTGCGCGGATGCTTCGGGCACGTGGCGCAGCACCACGCGCTTCATCGGGTACGGCGTGCGGTATTTCTCGAAGCGCTGCAGCACGATGGTCTCGTTGGGCGTCCACTTGACGAGCTGGTACGGGCCCGAGCCCGCGTCGTTGGTCCGCAGCCACGCGCTGCCGAAATCGTTGCCTTGCTGATGCGACAGCAGCAGCTTCTTGTCGAAGACCGATGCCGGGCACGCGCTCAGCACGTTGAGCACGAAGCTCGGTGCGTACTTGCGGTCGGTTTCGAGCACGACGGTCTGCGGATCGACCACGCGCACCTTCTGCATCACGTTCGCCTTCGTGAGGCCGAGATCGGCGAGCACGCCGGCCGGCCCCTTGTCGAGCAGGATGGTGCGCTGCAGCGACCACGCGACGTCGTCGGCGGTCACCGGGTTGCCGGAATGGAACGTGAGGCCGGGGCGCAGCTTGAACGTGTAGGTCACGCCGTCGGCGCCGACCGTCCACGATTGCGCGATCTGCCCGTCGAAGCGCGTCGGGTCCTTCAGGTCGACGCGCACCAGGCGTTCGTAGGTGTTCGCGACGTATTCGGACGGCACCAGCTCGTAGATCCCGCTCGGGTCGAGGGTCGTGAATTCGCCGAGCTGCGTGGCGACGACGAAGATGCCGGGCGGCGTGGCTGCCTGCGCCGGCAATGCCGGAACAAGCGCGACGAGCGCGGCGCTGACGAACAGGCGGGACAGCAGGTGCTTCATGCGGGCTCCGTTGAAAGGGAATCGTGGGTGCGATTCTCTCATCGACGGCTGCCCGGATGAAAATATTCGGCGTGCGCGCCGGCGGGGTGGCGCGCAGGAACGAGCCGGGCGGGCGCCCGGCATCGGCAGGTTTAGATCAGATCGCGCAGCGCGCGACCGCGAAGCGCATCGCTTCCTCGGCCGGCTCGTTGCCCGAGCCGCGCACGACCTTGATGACCGAACCGTTGCCCGACGGCGTCAGCGTGACGAAGTACGAGTTCGAGCCGACGGAGATATCGGTCACGCCGTTGTGCTGCGATTGCTCGGTGCCCGACAGGCGGCTGTCGAGGCAGTTGGCGACCGCGTAGGCCGGACGTTGCGACGACACGTAGATCATCGGCGCTGCACCGGAGGCGGAGCCCGAGTCGGACGAGGGAGCGGAACCGCAGGCGGCGAGCAGGGCGGCGGGAAGGAGCAGCAGGAATCGTTTCATGGTGGGTCGTCGTGTGTCTCGTATCGAGGCTGGGGCGCGGGGTAGGCGAAACGCGAAGCTTCGCGACGAAACCGCCCGGAATCGGGCCGTTTTTGACGGACGACGATGCGACAGGCGGCTGACGACGGAGTATACCCGCAGCGTTTGACGGCGTTGGGACGTTGAAACGATTCGATACAACAAGCACCCGCTACCGCATCGCGGCAGCGGGCGTTTCAGGTGATGGCGAATGGGCACTTGCCGGTGTTGTCGATCTTATTGGCCGATCTGGTGGCTGACCGCATTTTCCTGCTGGTTCAGCACGTGCTTTTCGCTCTTCGTGATGTGGCTGCGATCCTGCGCAGCCATGTCCCGCTCTTCCCGGCGGATCTTGCGGTCGTCACGGTGCAGGCGCGCGGCCTCGGCGTGCGACATGTCGCCTTCCTTCACTTCGTGATGGATCCGGCGATTCTGGTTGGCGAGGCGCTGGTTGACCGCTTCGCGGCGCGGATGCGCTTGTTGCCACGGCGTGTCGGCGAACGCGGTGCCGGTCAGCACCGACATCAGGGTCGCGGCAATCGCGAGATGGCGGGTAAGGGCTCGCATGGTGCTTTCTCCTGTCGTTGCGCTCCGGATCGTGGGCGCTTGTCCAAAAAACGCGGAGCGGGCACCGGCTGTTGACGTTTCGGCCTGTATCGATTGCAAGTCTTTATTACGTCTGCGCGTTGCGGTGCGGCCCCGGCGCGTGCAGTACGGGGCCCGACCGTCGCGCATGCGGATCAATGCGCGCCGGCCGCCGCCGCATCGGCATCGCCGCCGCCCGAGCGCACCGGCTTCGTGATCCAGATGAGCGGAATGATCGCGATGAAGATGATCGCCGACACATAGAAGATGTCGTTCAGCCCCATTACGGCCGACTGCGAATCGACCGACGCGTTGAAGAACGCGAGCGCCGAATCGGAGCTCAGGTGCAGCATCGAACGCGTCGTGTCGACCTGCTGCGTGAAGACCGGATTGGTGACGCTCGCCTGTTCGGTGAGCCGCACGTGATGCAGGATCGTGCGGTCGTTCCATGCGTTGCTGATCAGCGACGTGCCCACCGCGCCGCAGAACGTGCGGCCGAAATTCGACAGGCCGGCGGCGGCCGGGATCTTCTCCGGCGGCAGCCCGGACAGGATGATCGACGTCAGCGGCACGAAGAACATCGCCATCGGGATGCCCTGCAGCAGCGTCGGCAAAATGAGATCCCAGCGCGACACGTCGGTGTAGAAGGTCGTGCGCATCATGAACACGACCGCGAAGCCGACGAACGCGAGCGTCGCGATGTAGCGCGGATCGGTGCGCGGCAGCAGGCGCCCCATGACCGGCGTGAGCAGGATCGCGAACACGCCGAGCGGCGCGGTGGCGAGCCCGGAATCGACCGCGCGGTAGCCGAGATAGCCCTGCATCCACTGCGGCAGCAGCACCAGCGTGCCGAAGAACATCCCGTACGCGACCGAGATCGCGATCGTGCCGCCCGCGAAATTGCGCTGCGTGAACAGCCGCAGGTCGACGATCGGGTTCGCCTCGTGAAGCTCCCATACGAGGAAGAACGCGAAGCCGATCAGCGCGACGATGCCGAGCGTGACCACGACGGGCGAGTTGAACCAGTCGAGATCCTTGCCCTTGTCGAGCATGATCTGCAGCGAGGCGACCCACAGCACGAGCAGCAGCAGGCCGATCGTATCGATCGGCATGCGTTTCGTGGCCGATTCACGGTCGCGGAACACGATCCACGTGACGGCGGCCGCGAAGAAGCCGACCGGGATGTTGATGTAGAAGATCCACGACCAGTTGTAGTCGTAGGTGATCCAGCCGCCGAGCGACGGCCCCGCGATCGGGCCGACGAGCGCCGTCATCGACCACAGCGCCAGCGCGCTCGACGATTTCTGCCGCGGCCACGCGCCGAGCAGCAGCGCCTGCGACAGCGGCGCGAGCGGCCCGGCGACCGCGCCTTGCAGGATCCGCGCGGCGAGCAGCGTCGGCAGGTTCGGCGCGATCCCGCACAGCCACGACGCGAACACGAACAGCAGGATCGACGTGACGAACAGGCGCACCTGGCCGAAGCGCTGCGTGAGCCAGCCGGTCAACGGGATCGACACCGCGTTCGCGGCCGCGAAGATCGTGATCACCCACGTGCCTTCGTCGACCGACACGCCGAGGTCGCCCGAGATCGTCGGAATGGCGACGTTCGCGATCGACGAGTCGAGCACGTTCATGAACATCGCGAGCGATACCGCGATCGTGCCGATCGCGAGGCGGCCGCCCGATAACGGGGCTGTAGTTGACGGAGAGGACATGGGTTTCCTGCTTAAGGGGCGTAAGGTGCGGAACGGATGCGGCCCGTTGCGGCGGGCACGCGCGGCCGCGCACGCGCGCGCGAAAGCGACGCACGGACGGCGCGGCTGCTGAACGGAAGGAAGCACGGCGCGCGCGACGCGGCCCGGTAGAGGGAGCCGACGCGTGCGGCGTGCTGCTCGATCGAATGCACGAAGCCGTGGCGGGCTTCGGGAGGCGGAATGCTGCCGGTCAGGAAGGCGGGACGCGCGTGACGCGCCTGCGGGCAGCGGTCAGGCGGCTGCCGTCGCGTGTGGAATGGTTTTGCATCGCGACAGGCTAACGATGTGGCGAGCCGCCATCAACACGTGCCGGCTCATTAATCGATTTCGCTTGCTGCAATAATCGCCGGGCGAACCGTGCCGGTTACGGTGCGGTGCGCCAATCGTCGAACACTTCGGCGAGGAATTCGACGAACGCGCGCACCTTGCTGTCGAGCGTCGCGCGCCGCGGATACAGCACGTGCAGCTCGACGTCGTCGGTCCGGTGCCAGTCGGGCAGCACGATTTCGAGCTCGTTCCGCTCGAGCCGGCGGGCCGTGTAGTGCGTCGAGGCCAGCGCGATGCCGCCGCCGCTGGCGGCCTGGCGCAGCACCGTCACCGATTCGTTGGTGATCAGCACCGGCCGCACCGGCACGTCGGCCACGTCGCCGGCCGCATTGGTGAGCCGCAGCGTGAGGCCGGGCGCGTCGCGGCCGACGAGCAGCAGGTCGTGCTGCGCGAGATCCTGCGGCGTGGCGGGCCGGCCGACGCGGTCGAGATACGCGGGGCTCGCGGCAAGCTTCGCCTGCGACCAGCCGAGCGAGCGCGCGATGTAGCTGGAGTCGGTCAGCACGCCCGCCCGCAGCGCCACGTCGAAGCCATGCTGGACCAGATCGAGCGGGTTGTTGTCGTAGATCAGCACGAGCTGGACCAGTGGGTAGCGCCGCCGAAATTCGGCCAGCGCCGGCTCCAGCTCGAACAGGCCGATCGAGTAGGGCACCAGCACGCGCAGCATGCCCTCCGGCGCCGTGCGCAGCGCGCGGGCCTGACGGTCGGCGTCGAGCAGGATGTCCTCGGCGCGCAGGCAGCGCTCGTAGTAGTCGCGTCCGGCCTCGGTGACGGATACGCGGCGCGTGGTGCGGTACAGCAGCTGGACGCCGAGATCGTCCTCGAGCTGCTTGACCTTGCGGCTCACGCGGCTGAGCGGCATGTCGAGGTGCGTGGCGGCGGCGGTGAAGTTGCCGCGCTCGACCACGCGCAGGAATATCCGGATGCTTTCGAAGTCCATACGGGGTGCTTCAGTGTTCGACCTGCGCGCATCTTACCTTTGCTGGCCGGATCGTTTCATGACGCAGCGATTATCCCGCCCGGTGCAATAACGCATCCCGTCCGCGCCTCTTAGTGGCGGCGGCGCGCCCCCGTATGCTCGCCGCATGAAAATCGCCTTGCCCCATCTACCGCCGCTCGCGGCCGTGCGCACCGCGCTGCGCGACGCCCGGCCCACGCTGCCGCCCGGCGCCCTCGGCTTCGCATTGCGCAACACGGCCGCGTCGCTCCTCGCGCTCTACATCGCCTTCCGGATGAATCTCGACGACCCGAAATGGGCCGCATCGACGGTATGGATCGTCGCGCAGGGCAGCCGCGGGATGGGTTTGTCGAAGAGCCAGTACCGGATTCTCGGCACCGCGATCGGCGCGGCCGTCGCGCTCGTGCTGACCGGGGCCTTTGCGCAGACCCCCGAACTGTTCCTGCCGGCGCTCGCTGCGTGGATCGGCCTGTGCGCGGGCGTCGCGACCTTCCTGCGCAATTTTCGCGCGTATGCGGCGGTGCTCGCGGGCTATACGGCGGCGATCATCGCGATGGACGCCGTTTCCGCGCCGCTGCACGCATTCGATATCGCGATCGCGCGCTTCCTGTACGTCGTGGTCGGCATCCTGTGCGGCGCGGCGTTCGAGACGGTGTTCGCACCCGGTTCGCCGCTGCGCGACGTGCGCAAGCGGTTCGCGAGCTATCTGCAGCGCGCGGTCGCCGTCGGCGCGGGCGCGCTGCGTCGCGAGCCGAACGGCGCGGCCGTGCACCGGCTGTTCGCAGACGCGCTCGAACTCGACACGGCGGCCGAATACGCGGCCGCCGGCGCGCCGCCGGTGCGCAACGCGATCGGCCATCTGCGTACCGCCGTGCTCGGTGTGCTGGCCGCGCAGGCCGCCGGGCAGGCGCTGCACGAGCATGCGGTGCGCAGCGGCGACGCACCGGACCCGCTGGTCGCCGACGCCGCGCGCGTGCTCGACGGCATGGCCGCCGCGCACGAGCCGGGCGCGGAACTCGCGGCGCTGCGCGCGCGGGTGGACGACGCGGTGCGCGCCGAGGCGGCCGAACCGTCCGGCTCGGATACGTCGCGGCTGTTGACGCTCGACCGGCTGGCCGCGGTGCTGGCCGGATTCGAGCGGGCGTTCGCGGGCAAGGCGCTGGTCGACCGGGAGCGTCCGCCGGCGTCGCGCGTGCGCTATGCGTTCCACCGCGACACGGTGCTGGCCTGGCACAACGGCATCCGCGCGTTCATCGCGGTGCTGGCCGCGTCGGCGATCTGGATCGTCAGCGCGTGGCCGTCGGGCGCCGGCTTCGTCACGATCACCGGCGTGGTCTGCGCGCTGTTCTCCACGCGCCCGAACTCGGTGGGCGCAGCCATGGGCTTTCTGAAAGGCACCGCGTGCGCGGCGGTTGCGGGCGCGCTGTGCAATTTTGTGCTGCTGCCGGCGGTGTCGGGTTTCGAGATGCTTGCGTACATCCTCGGCGTGTTCATGATCGGCACCGGCATCGTGATGCGCAATCCGCGCACCGCCGGCATCGGCAGCGGCTTCTCGATCTTCTTCTGGAATTTCACGTCGCCGGACAACACGGTGCGCATCGGCGATGCCGCGTTCCTCAACTCGGCGCTCGCGACGCTGCTCGGAATCGCGTTCGGCGCGCTCGTGTTCGCGCTCGTGTTTCCCGGCGACCCCGGCACGAGCCGGCGGCGCCTGCACGGCGCGGTGCGCCGCGACCTGGCGAGCCTCGCACGCGACCCGCGCGCGTGGCCGGCCAGCGCGTGGCTGAGCCGCACGGCCGATCGCCTCGGCCGCGAACTGGGCTTCGCAGGCAGCCTGCCGCAGAGTCTCATCGAGCGCGACCTGCGCGATCTGCTCGCGGCCTGGACGATCGGCGACAGCCTGCTGGCGCTGGCCGATCTGGCGACGCGCGAGCCGGCGGCGCGCCGGGCAGTCGCGGCCGTGCGCGGGCGGATCGGGCAGGGCGATTTCGTCGGGCTCGAACGGACCTGCGACGTGGCCGCCCGCGCATTGCGGCGGCGCGTGGCCGACCTCGACAGCGACGACGGGCGCGCGCTGCTGCGCGGCGTCGTGCTGGTGCGGACGATCGCGGAGGCCGCTGCTGCGCACAGCCGTTTCCTGCGCGGGCGTCTGCATTGGGCCGCGAGCGGTATGGCGTGGCTCAACTGAGCCTGCCGGGCGTCACTTCTGCAGGCCGCGGCTCGAGGTTCGGTTCGAGCCGCGTGCGCTCGATCGGGCGCGTGAATACGTTGAATTTGGCTGGAGCCGCCTGTGTCACATAAGCGAGGTAGAGAAACGCGGCGCGTAGACCCGTAGTGTCGGGCGGTAGTCGATGACGCTACGCGTCGACGTTCGTCCTTGGATTCGCGACAATCATATACACAGGCTTAACGCCTTCTCGTCACTCACCCTGACGCGTGTCCTTGCGATAATCGGAAGGACTACTGCCGGTCCAGTGCTTGAACGCGCGGCAAAAACCGGTGGCATCGGAAAAGCCAAGATCGAACGCCAGCACTGCCACGCTCGTGTTCGAGTTCGTCAGCCGATCGACCGCGATATCCCGTCGCAGCCCATCTTTCACCTGCTGGAAATGTGTTCCTTCTTCCGCAAATCGGCGATTGAGCGTGCGAACGGAAGTATGCAGCGCCTGCGCAAGGCCCTGAATCGTCAGCGGCTGCGCGATGTTCCGCTCAAGATACTCGCGCGTTCTGGCCACAATGGAGCCATGATGAAATGCGCTGAACGTCCAGTCCCCCGGCGCGCCTTTCAGGAACGCCCATAGCTCGTGTTTCTCGCGTTTGAACAGCTCGGCACAATCCTGGTACGAGAAATAAATGCTCGTCATCCCGGCATCGAAGTGCACCGCTCCGGGGAACAGGAATGCATAGTCTTCGACGTGCCTCGGCCTGGCGAAACTGAACTCGGACCGGTGCAGGATGATCTCTCTGCCTAGCAGCCATGATGCGATGCCGTGCGCCAGCTTCATCATCAACTCATGCCCAAGCGGAGTGACCGGCGTATCAGGCGCCCTTTCCACCAGAGCCAGTCGCACCAGATCGTTCTTCGTCGAAATCTGCAACCGATAGTCATCCAGCAGCAAATTCCAGAAACGCACGAACCGGTTGAACGCGACCAGCACGGTAGGCGCATCCAGCAGGCTGAGCATCAGATACTTCAACGTGCCGCCCCGGATCGGCCTGGACCAGAGTCCCAGCATCTCGTCGTCGAGCGTCGCCGCGACCGTCTTGTACAGCACGACGTACTGCTGGCGCGTGATTCGCGCATCCGGCTGATTCAGAAGCGACTGCGGGATGGCGGCGCTTGCGAGTAACTGTGTCGCCACGTCTTCTCCGTGACGGGTGCGAACGGTGCGCAGCATTCCGTGCAGGAAGTGAGCCGAAACGGTGAGAGAACTTTGTCGGGACAGGTTCATGATTCGCCTATTATGGCGCATTTTGCATATCGAATGGCACGATGCGCCAGTTCTTCACCCGCCCTATGCCTATACTGTCAAGCAATTTCCGTGATTCTTGAAATTTACGAACATTGCCAGATGGCGCATTGCGCCAATTTCTGGCGGCGTTTCTACGTCAGTCAAAAGGGGAGCATCGCTTGAATACGAGACGTATCGTCGTGACCGGGATGGGTATCGTTTCGCCGTTGGGATGCGGCGTCGAATCGGTATGGACCCGTCTCCTGAAGGGGCATTCGGGCCTGGCCGGTTTGCCCGGCGATATCACTGAAGGGATTGCATCGAAGGTCGGCGGCGTGGTGCCCATGTTGACGTCAGACTGTCCATGGGGATTCGATCCGGCGCGCGCGGTAGAGCCCAAGGACCAGAAGAAGATGGACCGGTTCAGCCTGTTTGCGCTCGCCGCGGCGCAAGAGGCCCTGACTCAAGCCGGATGGCAACCTGAATCCGAACACGCACGCGAAAGGACGGCAACCATCGTGGCGTCTGGCGTGGGCGGGTTCGGCGCGATCGTGGACGCCGTCAGAATCACGGATAACCGCGGACCGAGGCGGCTTTCTCCTTTTACCGTTCCCAGTTTCCTTGCCAATATGGCAGCGGGCCATATCTCCATCCGTCACGGCTTTCGTGGCCCCCTGGGCGCACCGGTGACTGCCTGCGCTGCCAGCGCACAGGCCATCGGCGACGCAGCGCGCCTGATTCGGGCCGGCGAAGCCGATATTGCCGTGTGTGGTGGGGCCGAGGCCTGCATCGATCGAGTCAGTCTGGGGTCATTCGCCGCGGCAAGAACCATGTCCACCGGCTTCAATGAGCATCCCGTGCAGGCATCCCGCCCGTTCGATACCGGACGAGACGGTTTTGTGATGGGAGAGGGCGCCGGCATGCTCGTCATCGAAGACCTGGAGCACGCACTGCAACGCGGCGCCACGCCGATCGCAGAAGTGCTCGGTTATGGCACGAGCGCCGACGCACACCACATGACGTCTCCGCCCGATGATGGCGCCGGCGGACGACGTGCAATGGAGCTGGCAATCCGCCAGGCGAATCTTGAACCCGGGATGATCGGGCATTTGAACGCACACGCGACGTCCACGCCCGTAGGCGACATCAGCGAGCTCGCGGCCATCAAGGCGATATTCGGAACAGGTCGAGGCCCCGCCGTATCAGCCACCAAGTCGTCGACAGGACATTTGCTTGGGGCAGCCGGCGGCGTGGAAGCCATTTTCGCCGTGCTCGCGCTGCGCGATCAGCTCGCGCCGCCTACGCTCAATTTGACGCAGCCGGATTCGGCGGCGGAAGGCGTCGACATCGTCGGCGGATCGCCCCGCAAGATATCGACGGAATATGCGATCTCCAATGGCTTTGGTTTTGGGGGTGTCAATGCCAGCCTGGTGTTCCGTCGACTTTGATCCTGGGCTCGAGCCGAATGAAGATCCCGAACGCAGGCCCTGGCGTAAGCGTAGGTCGCGGCGTAGGTTTGCACGCTGATTCCTGTCGGATAAGACGCAGGTACTGCTGCATCATCAGCGTGCGCTACGCCGGACTTGGCCGTGGGTCGGCCGGTGCGGAAGCCGTCACGAGTGCCACTGTCGGGCTGAGTCGGCCGGATCAACTGAGCCGATAGGCCTTGCCCGGCGTCACTTCCGCCGGCAGCGGCTCGCGGTTCAGTTCGAGCAGCGTGCGCTCGATCTGGCGCGTCATCGCGTCGAGGGCGAGATGGTTCGGCCCGTTGCCGAACGGTTCGGCGATCGCATGCGCGATCGCGTCGAGCGCGATCAGCGTATAGGCGACGAACACGCTGACGAACGGCGTCGCCGCGCCGATCGAATCGACGAGCCCGAACGGCAGCAGCACGCAGTATGCGTAGATGGTCCGGTGCAGCAGCACGTCGTATGAAAACGGGATCGGCGTCGACGCAATCCGTTCGCAGCCGCTCACCATCGACACGAGATCGTCGAGGCGCGCGTCGAGCATCCACAGCCGCGTGTCGGACAGGTGGCCCGCATCGGCGCGCGCGGCGAACGCTTCGCGCAGTGCGTGCACGATGACGACCGGGCGGAACCGCGAAGCGGCGACACGCGCGTAGGTGGCGGCGTCGAGCAGCCCGCGCAGGTCCGCGGCCGGATCGGTGCCGCGCAGTTGATGCTTGAGCGCATAGACGTACGCGACGACCTTCCGCACGAACGCGCGCCGCGATGCGTCGTCACGGTCGATCGCACCGTAGCAGAGCGCCTGCGACACCAGCGTGCGCGAGGCGGTCAGCACGCCGCCCCACAGTTGCCGGCCCTCGCGGTAGCGTTCGTAGCTCGCGTTGTTGCGAAACCCCGCGAAGATCGCGAGCGTGAGGCCGATCAGCGTGAACGGCGTCGGGTTCAGCGGCACCTTCTCGCCGAGCACGCGGCCGCCACCCCATACCGCGACGAGGCTGATCGCGAGCGTCAGCACGAGCTGCGGCAGGATGGTCGGCAGCACCGAGCCATTCCAGACGAGCAGCATCCGCAGCCAGTGCTCGCGCGGACGAACGATCATCGCCGCGCTCCGTCAGGCGGCGATCGACGCCGGCGCGGCCGCGCGATGCAGCAGCACCGGAATCGACTTCGACGTCGGCGTGTTGCACACGTCGCCGACGCTGTCGAGCGGCACGAGCGGGTTCGTTTCCGGGTAGTACGCGCCGATGCAGCCGCGCGGGATGTCGTACTCGACGAGCAGGAAGCCGTCCGCGCGCCGCTCGATGCCGTCGTGCCACACGGTCTCCATGTCGACCCAGTCGCCGGCCTTCAGGCCGAGCATCGCGAGATCGTCGCGGTTGGCGAACACCACGCGGCGCTGGCCGAACACGCCGCGATAGCGGTCGTCGAGCCCGTAGACGGTCGTGTTGTACTGGTCGTGCGAGCGCGTCGTCATCAGCGTCATCAGGCGCTCGCCGTGCAGCGCGCGGGCGCGCTGGATCGGCGTGTCGGCCGGCAGCGCGTGCGCGATGAAGTTCGCCTTGCCGGTCGGCGTGAGCCATTCGCGGTCGCGCGACGCCACGCGCAGGTGGAAGCCGCCCGGCCGAGCGATGCGCGTGTTGTAGTCGTAGAAGCCGTCGAGCGTCGCCTCGATCGCGTCGCGGATCTTCGCGTAGTCGTCCTTGTACGCGAGCCAGTCGATCTTGCCGCTGCCGAACAGCGCATGGCCCATGTGCGCGACGATCGCGGGCTCCGACATCAGGTTCGCCGACGCCGGCTTGTTCATCCCGTACGACACGTGGACCATGCTCATCGAATCCTCGACCGTCACGCCTTGCGCGACGTTGTCCTGCAGGTCGATCTCGGTGCGGCCGAGCGTCGGCAGGATCAGTGCGTCGCGGCCGTGGATCAGGTGGCTGCGGTTCAGCTTCGTCGTGATGTGCACGGAGAGGTCGCAGCGGCGCATGCCTTCCCACGTGCGCGGCGTGTCCGGCGTCGCCATCGCGAAGTTGCCGCCGAGGCCGATCAGCACCTTCACGTGGCCTTCGAGCATCCCTTCGATCGTCTCGACGACGTCGTAGCCGTGATGGCGCGGCGGTTCGAAGTCGAACACGTGGCCGAGCCGGTCGAGGAACGCCTGCGACGGCTTTTCCTCGATGCCGACCGTGCGGTTGCCCTGCACGTTCGAGTGGCCGCGCACCGGGCACAGGCCGGCGCCGGGGCGGCCGATGTTGCCGCGCATCAGCATCAGGTTGGTCAGCATCTGCACGGTCGCGACCGAATGCTTGTGCTGCGTGATGCCCATGCCCCACGTCGCGATCACGTGCTCGCTGCGTGCATAGAGCTGCGCGAGGCTGTCGATCTGTTCGTACGGCACGCCGCTTTCGGCCGTCAGCGCCGACCAGCTTTCGTTGCGCAGGTCGTCGGCGAATGCGTCGAAGCCGGCCGTGTGCTCGCCGATGAATGCGGTGTCGAGCACACGCGGCGCACCGGCGGCGCGCGCGGCGTCGTCGAGTTCGAGCACGCGCTTCGCCATCCCCTTGATCAGCGCGAAATCGCCGCCGATCGTGGGCTGGATGAACGTCGATGCGATTTTGGTGCCCGACATCGTCAGCATTTCGATCGGGCTTTGCGGATCGGCGAAGCGTTCGAGGCCGCGCTCCTTCAGCGGGTTGATCGACACGATCGTCGCGCCGCGCTTCGCGCACTCGCGCAACTCGCCCATCATCCGCGGGTGGTTGGTGGCCGGGTTCTGGCCGAAGATCAGCAGCGTGTCCGCGTGTTCGAAATCGTCGAGCGTGACGGTGCCCTTGCCGACGCCGACCGACGCCGGCAGCCCGCGGCTCGTTGCCTCGTGGCACATGTTCGAGCAGTCGGGGAAGTTGTTCGTGCCGTACAGGCGCACGAGCAGCTGGTACAGGAACGCCGCTTCGTTGCTGGCGCGGCCGGACGTGTAGAACGCGGCCTGGTTCGGGTCGGGCAGCGCCCGCAGGTGGCGTGCGATCAACTCGAACGCGTCGTCCCACGCGATCGGCACGTAGCGGTCGGTCTGCGCGTCGTACACCATCGGGTCGGTGAGCCGGCCGTGCTGCTCGAGTTCGAAATCCGACTGTTCGAGCAGCTCGGTGACCGTGTGCGCGGCGAAGAATTCGGGCGTCACGCGCTTGCTCGTCGCTTCCGCGGCCACGGCCTTCACGCCGTTTTCGCAGAATTCGAACGTCGATGCGTGCTGGCGATCGGGCCACGCGCAGCCCGGGCAGTCGAAGCCGTCCGGCTGGTTCTGGCGCAGCAGCGTACGGTAGTTGCCGCCCGCGACCTTTTCCTTGATCAGGTTGATCGTGACGGCTTTCAGCGCGCCCCAGCCGGCGGCCGGGTGGGTGTACGGTTCGATGCGCGCGGTGGCGGATTTCTTTTTCATCATGCAGCGGGTGTCGGGGTCGATGGGTGCAGAGTACGCGCGGCCCCCGTCCGGCTGTGTGTACACCTGTTCACTCCAAAAAAGAGTACAGTTTCGGCCATTCAGGCAGTGCGGATCGCAACTGTATTGTTGAAGGGAAGTTGAAAGGGAGGCGCGTGAAGCGTTACGAACAACTGGCCGACGATCTCCAGGCGCGGATCGAGCGTGGCGTGTACCGGCCCGGCGAACGGATTCCGTCGGTGCGGCAGGCGAGCCGGCAGCAGCAGCTCAGCGTCACGACCGTGTTGCGTGCGTACCTCGTGCTGGAAAGCCGCGGCCTGATCGAAAGCCGGCCGCAATCGGGCTATTTCGTCCGCGCGCGCGCGTCGGCGCCGGCCGAGGCCGAGCTGCACATGTCGGCGCCGGCCGCCGAGCCGTCGGCCGTGGACGTGAGCCGGCTCGTGCTGTCGACGCTGCGCTCGATCTCGCGCGACGACGCGGTGCCGCTCGGCTCGCCGTATCCCGATGCGTCGCAGTTTCCGGTGCAGCGTCTCGCGCGCTATGCGCAGACGATCGGCCGCCGCCGCACGCGCTGGGGCGTGATCGACGATCTGCCGCCCGGCAACCAGGAGCTGATCCGCCAGATCGCGCGGCGCTATGCGGAGCGCGGGATCGTGGTCGAACCCGGCGAGATCGTGGTGACGATCGGCGCGACCGAGGCGATCAACCTGTGCCTGCAGGCCGTCGCGAAGCCGGGCGACACGATCGCCGTCGAGTCGCCGACCTTCTACGCGATGCTGCACGCGATCGAGCGGATGGGCATGCGCGCGCTGGAAGTCGCGACGCACCCGGTCGACGGCATCGATCTCGACGCGCTCGAACGGGTCCTCGAACGCGAGCGCATCGCCGCGTGCATGGTGATGCCGAACTTCCAGAATCCGCTCGGCTTCCAGATGCCCGACACGCGCAAGCGCGCGCTCGTCGAGTTGCTCGCGAAGCACGGCGTGCCGGCGATCGAGAGCGACGTCTATCACGAGCTGCACTTCGGCGACACGACGCCGAGCGCGCTGAAGTCGTTCGACCGCGACGGGCTCGTGCTGCATTGCGCGTCGTTCACGAAGAGCCTGTCGCCGCGCTACCGGATCGGCTGGGCGATGCCGGGCCGCTACCGCGACCAGGTCGAGAAGCTGAAATTCCTGAACACGCTGGCCACGCCCGCGATCGAGCAGCTCGCGATTGCCGAGTACCTGAAATACGACGGCTACGATTTTCATCTGCGGCGCATGCGTAAGCAGTACGCGCAGCAGGCGAGCCTGATGAGCGCGATGGTGCGGCGTTTCTTCCCCGAAGGCACGCGGCTGTCGCAGCCGCAGGGCGGGTACGTGCTGTGGGTCGAGCTGCCGCGGCAGGTCGATGCGATGAAGCTGTATGCGGTTGCGCTCGCTCAAGGGATCACGGTCGGCCCCGGACACATGTTCTCGGCGAGCACCGATTACCGGCATTTCATCCGGCTCAACTACAGCTATCCGTGGTCGCGGCAGATCGAGGATGCGTTGAAGGTGCTCGGGCGGCTCGCGTCGGAGTGCGCGGCGCGCTGAGTGCAGGGGGCCGCGCGGCAAGCGGCGGCCGACGATCGGCCGCCACCGCATGCATTAACCCGCGTGCGGCGCCTGCAGCCCGGCTTGCGCGGCGCCGACCATCTGCCGCATGTCGAAGCCCGACGGGTGCTGGTACACGCGCAGCCCGAACTCCGGCAGCACCGCGATCAGGTGATCGAACAGGTCGGACTGGATGGCCTCGTAGTCGACCCACGTCGTCGTGTCGGTGAAGCAGTACAGTTCGAGCGGAATGCCTTCGGCCGTGAGCGGCAGTTGCCGCGCCATGCAGGTCATGTCGCGGCGGATGCGCGGATGGCCCTTCAGGTAGTTCGCGACATACGCGCGGAACGTGCCGAGGTTCGTCAGCTGGCGGCGGTTCGCCGGGCAGTCGCCGGCCGCGCCGAGCGTGCCGTTCCATTGCTCGATCGCGTCGACCTTGTCCTCGAGATAGTCCTTCAGCAGCGTCAGGCGTTCGAGCCGTTCGATCTCGTCGCTGGAGAGAAAGCGCACGCTCGTCGCGTCGACGAACAGCGCGCGCTTGATGCGGCGCCCGCCCGCTTCGGTCATTCCGCGCCAGTTCTGGTAGCTCTCGGTGATCAGTTTCCAGGTGGGCACGGTGATGATCGTGTGATCGAAGTTCGCGACCTTGACGGTGTTCAGCGTGATGTCGATCACGGTGCCGTCCGCGCCGGCCGACGGCATCGTGATCCAGTCGCCGATCCGCAGCATGTCGTTCGACGACAGCTGTACACCCGCGACGAGGCCGAGCAGCGTGTCCTTGAAGATCAGCATCAGCACCGCGGACATCGCGCCGATGCCCGACAGCAGCAGGCCGATCTGCTTGCCGGTCGCGTCGCCGATCACGACGAGCGCGGCCGTGATGAACATCACGAGCTTGACGAGCTGCATCGCGCCTTTCAGCGACAGGTGCGGCTGGCCGCGATGATCGCGCTGGTACGTGCGATGCGTGTGTTCGAGCGCCGACAGCGTCGCGCTGACGGTCATCGTCACGAGGAACACGATCAGCGCGAACAGCACCTTGTCGGCGGCCTGCGCGGCCGTCGCGGGGATACCGGGCACCGCGCCGAGCCCGAGCTTGATCACGACGAACGGGACGATGCGGTTCAGCCATTTGAATGCGCCGAACTCGAACAGCGCGTCGTCGACGCGCGTGGCGGAAAGCCGGGCGAGTCGCGCGACCACGCGGAACAACAGGAAATGGACGACGGCGGTGATCGCGCCGGCGGCGGCGAGCAGGATGAGAGTGCCGACGAGCGGCGCAAACCAGGATTCGTTCAGGGTCATAGGGGCAAACAGGGGCCTTCTCGTGCGTTGAATCGGCGCCGCGGCGCGGCGCGCGCCCGGTGAAGGGCACATGAAAGGGACCGTGATTGTGCCATCGGGTTCCGGGTGAGTTACTGCGAGTGCGTGGTGCGCGTCTCCCGAACCTCCTCACCATTGCGTAGGTTTCCTCTGTAATCGGGTGAGGGCGAGTGGTGAAAACGCATCACCGTGAGCCGCCGCACGCGCATGTTGCCGGATGCGTTGCGCACTGGCCGGGGATCGGCTGGGGCCCGCTATGGCGGGCCTTCGCGCTTCGATGCGCGCGAACGGCGATCCATGCAATCATGCGGGCGTCGCCCGTGCCGGCGCGTGTGGCGCTCGCTTTCGCGTGCGGCTCATCGCCGACGGTGAGCGACACGTGCCACCTTCGCGCACTTGCCATGCGACGCCTGCCCGGGGCACGATGCGCGAACGACTTTGCGAACCCCGTCACCCCGTATTCACGCATTCCACGCATGCAAGATTCCAACGAAAGCCGCCCGTCAGGCGTGCGGCTGCTGAAAGGCATCCTCCCGATCCGCCGTGGCGGGGCCATCCGCGACGTGTTCGCGGGCATTTCGCTCGCGTCGATGGACATCCCGCAGGTGCTCGGCTATGCGCGCATCGCCGGCATGCCGGCCGTCACGGGCCTCTACACGGTGTTCCTGCCGCTCGTCGCGTTTGCGTGCTTCGGCGCGTCGCGGCATCTGGTGGTGGCCGCCGATTCCGCGACCGCGACGATCTTCGCGAGCCGGCTGTCGTCGATGGCGCCGGCCGGCAGTACCGAGTACGTGGCGCTGGCCGGCATGGTCGCGCTGCTGACCGCCGCGATGCTGCTGCTCGCGCGCATCTTCAAGCTGGGTTTTCTCGCCGATTTCCTGTCGCGCACGGTACTGGTCGGCTTTCTCGCCGGCGTCGGCGTGCAGGTGTCGATCGCGATGCTCGGCGACATGCTCGGGCTGGCCGTGCCGTACCCGGCGTCGCGCAGCCTGGCGCAGCTCGGCTACGTCGTCACGCATCTCGTCCATACGAACCGGCCGACGTTCGCGCTCGCGGCGCTCGTCGTTGTTGCGATTCTCGCGTGCAAGCGGTTCCTGCCGCGGGTGCCGATGCCGATGATCGCGGTCGCCGGCAGCATCGCGGCCAGCTCCGCGTTCGGATTCGCAGCGCGCGGCATCACGGTGCTCGGGCCGGTCGCCGGCGGGCTGCCGCCGCTGCGCTGGCCGTCCGTCACGTGGCAGCAGTGCCTCGATCTCGTGCCGGTCGCAGCGTCCTGCTTCGTGATGATCATTGCGCAGAGCGCGGCCGCCGCACGCGTGTTCGCGCAGCAGTATGACGAGGCGGTCGACACCAACGCCGACATTCTCGGCCTCGCGGCCGCGAACGCGGCGGCGGCGGTGGGCGGCGCGTTCGTCGTCAACGGCAGCCCGACGCAGACGGCGATGGCCGATGGCGCGGGCGTGCGCAGCCAGATCGGGCACCTCGCGTTCGCGGCCGTGGTGGCGGTGGTCCTGCTGTTCTTCAGCACCTATCTGCAGTACCTGCCGCATGCGGTGCTGGCCGGCATTGTGTTTACGATCGCGCTCGGGTTGATCAACGTGCGCAGTCTCGCCGCGATCCGCAAGGAAAGCCCCGGCGAGTTCACGCTCGCGCTGGTGACGGCGCTGGCCGTCGTGACGGTCGGCGTCGAGCACGGCATCCTGCTGGCCGTCGCGCTGTCGCTGATGCGGCACGTGCGCCACAGCTACCAGCCGCACACGATGGTGCTCGAACCGGTCGAAGGCAACGGGCGGTGGCAGCCGGTGCCCGCGCGGCGCGGCGCGATGACGGCGCCGGGGCTGATCGTCTACCGGTTCGGCTCCGACCTGTTCTTCGCGAACGATCACCTGTTCACCGCCGAAGTGACCGAGCTCGTCGATGCGGCGCCGGTGCCGACGCGCTGGTTCGTCGTCGATGCGGGCGCGATCACCGACATCGACTATTCGGCCGCGCGGACGCTGATCGACCTCGTCAGAATGCTGCAGGCACGCGGGATCGGCGTGCTGTTCGGGCGCGTCAATCGCTACCTGCGCGCGGACATGGATCGTCACCAGATCACGGAGGTCATCGGCGCGTCGTGCATCTTCCCGACACTGCACCAGGCACTGGAAGCCGCCGGCACGACGCCGGCGCAGCAGGAACCGGGCATCGTGTAGCGGGAGCCGGCGCTAGGCCGCCGCCCGCACGCGGGCGAAGCCATTGCGCAGGTGGCGAGCGAGTTCCGCCGCGGCCGGCGTGCGCTGGCCGCGCGGCAGATGCAGGTTGATCGCGAAGTTCGGCAGCGCGGGCAGGCCGCTGTCGGCCGGCAGGATGTCGAGGTCGGCCGGTACGGTCGACGCGAGCCAGGCGGTCACCGCGAGGTCGGAGCGCACGGTCGCGGCCGTCGCATCGATGCTGCCGTTCTCGAACACCGTGCGCCACGCGCGATCGCAGCCGCGCAGCGCGTCGAGCACCGTCGGGCGGAACGCACAGGTCTGCGCGACCATCGACACGGGCAGCGGCGTATTCCGGTACGCGGTGCCACCTTTCGCGCCGACCCAGACCAGGCGGTCGACGGCGATGCACTCGCCGCGTGACGGCCCGACCGGCGCCTCGATCAGCGCGACGTCGAGTTCGCCCTGCGTGAGCCCCCGGCGCAGCGCCGGCGACGCCGCGCACACGAGCGAGAGCGCGACCTGCGGATGCGCCTGCGCATAGCCTTTGAGGATCGGCGCGAGGCAGCTGCCGACGAGATCCTGCGGCGCACCGAGGCGAACTGTGCCCTCGACCGCGCCGGCCGTCATGTCGGTCAGCAGCGCATCGTGCACGGCGAGCAGCCGGCGCGCCTGCCCGAGCAGCCGCTCGCCGTCCGCCGTGAGCAGCAGGTTGCGATGCTCGCGGACGAACAGCGGGCCGGACAGCGTTTCGAGCCGGGCGACCTGCTGGCTGATCGCGCCTTGCGTCAGGTGCAGTGCGCGGCTGGCTGCCGTCATGCTGCGATGCTCGGCGACCGTGACGAAGGCGCGCAGCAGCGCGATGTCGAGATTGCGTACCATGCGACGCATTATGAACGCTAATGGCAGGCATAAAAAGCTTTCGCTGTCGTAATGGGAAGATCGCGGGTAAAACGAGGCTTCGACGACGACAACCGGGAGCTTCCGTGCCGTTCCGCGACTACCTGCCGCTGATGCTGTTCGTGATCGTGTCCACCGTGACGCCGGGCGGCGCGACGACGCTCGCCACCGCCTCGGGCGCGCATTTCGGTTATCGGCGTTCGCTGCCGCTGATGGCGGGCATCGCGGCCGGCCTGGCGTCGATGGCCGCCGCTGCCGCCGCCGGGCTCGGCGGCGTGCTGCTTGCGTTGCCCGCGTTGCAGCTCGCGATGAAGGCGGTCGGGTCGGTGTATCTCGTGTGGCTGGCCGTCCGTATCGGGCGTGGCGGCAAGCCGCGGCTCGATGCCGCCGTGCATCGGCCGCAGGGGTTCGTCAGCGGTGTCTGGATGCTCTGGCACAACCCGAAAGGCTGGGCGATGACGCTCGGCGCGGCCGCGTCGTTCGCCGCGCTCGCATCCGGCCCGGCCCGGCTCGGCATCTTGCTCGGGCTGGCGTTCGGCGTGGCCGCGATGGCGTCGCTGTCGCTCTGGTGTTTTGCCGGGCTGCTGTTCGCGCGCGTGCTGCGTACGGAGCGGCAGTGGCGCTGGCTGAATGCCGGGCTCGGCGCGCTGCTGGTGGCGTCGATCGTGCCGATGTGGCTGCCATAGCGACGCCGCGCGCGGGGCACGGCGCAGCGTGACGAGCGCTCGCGGTCAGCGCGAACCGGCGCGCGCGGCGCCGGCAGGTTTCCCGCCCGCACCGGCCGACCACAACGGCAGCCGCAGCGTGGTGACGAAGCTCGCCGCGTGCAGCACGCAGAGCAGGGCGAACGCCCACGCATACGCGTTCGCCTGCGTGCCGCCGCTCGCCACCGATTCGGCCTGCAGCCGCCATGCGAGGAACAGCGTGCACACCGTCGTGAACGTCGGGCCACCGAGACGCTGCACGATATTGAGCGAGGTCGTCGCCATCGGCAGGTTGCGGCGCTCAACCGACGCATACGCGGCGGAAATCGACGGTGCGCCGATCGCGCTCTGGCCCATGCCGCGCAGAAACAGCGCCGGCACGAGCAAGTACGGATCGTAGCCGGTCAGCGCGAGAAACACGAACGGCAGCGTCGCGAACAGTGCGAGCAGGGCGCCTGCGGCGGCCAGCCGGCGCACGCCGAACCGGCTCGTCAGCGCACCCATCGACGGGTAGGTGACGAGCATGCCGAGCCCCATCGGCGCGAGCAGCCAGCCCATTTCGCCGGGTGTGCGACCGCAGGCCTGGATCAGGAACACCGGAATCAGCATCTGGCCCGCGAACAGCGCGCCGTTCGACAGGAACTGCGTCGACGCGGCCGCGCCGAATACCTTCCGGCGAAACAGCGCCAGGTCGATCAGCGCGCGGTCGCCCTTGCGCGTTTCGACCCGCAGGAACGTCGCGAGCAACAGCGCGGCCGCGACGATCGCCGCGATGCCCAGCGCTTCGTTGATCCGCTCGATCCCGTACAGGAACAGCACGAGCCCCGGCGACAGCAGCGCGAGGCCGATCCAGTCGAGTTCGCGCGGTTGCGTGTCGTCGCGGTCGCCGGGCAGGAACCGCACGGCCAGCACGAGTGCCAGCACGCCGACGGGCAGGTTCACGAGAAACAGCCAGCGCCACGTTGTGTGCTGCAGGATCGCGCCGGCAACGACCGGGCCGAGAATTGGCGCGAGCAATACGGGCACGGCCACGTAGCCGATCACGCGCGCCATCTGCTGGCCGGCGACACGCGCGATCATCATCTGCGCCATCGGCGCGAGCAGCCCGCCGCTCACGCCTTGCAGCACGCGGAAGGCGATCAGCGAGGGCGCGGACCACGCGAGCCCGCACAGCGCCGACGTGAGCGTGAACGCCGAGAAGCACCACAGATACAGCGCCTTCGCGCCGATCCGGTCGACGAGCCAGCCGTTCAGCGGCAGCACCAGCGTGAGCGCGAGCAGGTAGCCGCTCGTCACCCACTGGATCGTCGAGAGGTTTGCGTGCAGGTCGGTCGCGAGGCTCGACAGCGACACGTTGACGATCGTCGCGTCGAGCTGCGACAGCAGCGAGCCCAGCACCGCGACCGCGCTGACCTTCCAGATCGACGGATCGAGCCGGCCGGCCGCATGGTCCCGCGCCGGCCGCGTGCGCGGGTCGCTCACGCGCCGCGCCGGTCGAGCAGCGCGACGATGTCCTGCGTCGTGCCCGTCTCGCCGAGGCGCGGGAACAGACGCTCGACGCTGTTCACATGCGCATCCGCATTGAGGTCGGTCATGGCATCGACGGCGAGCGTGACGTTGTAGCCGAGTTCGTGCGCCTGCCGTGCGGTCGATTCGACGCCGATGCTCGTCGCGACGCCGGTCAGTACGATCTGCGTGACGCCGGCGGCCTTCAGGTGCGCGTCGAGATCGGTGCCGGTGAAGGCGCCCCAGGTCTTTTTCGTCACGAGGTGGTCGCCCGGCTGCCGGTTCAGTTCGGGGACGAGGTCGGCCCAGTCGGCCGGGAGTTGTGCCGTGCGCGGCGGTTGCTCGGTGCGACCCGGTGCGCCGCCCGCGACGTTGACGAGCACGACCGGCAGGCCGCGGCTGCGGAATGCGTCGAGCAGCGTGCGGGTGTGTGCGATCACCGGTTCGACCGGATGCGCGGTGGGGAGGGCGATGATGCCTTTCTGCAGGTCGATGACGACGAGTGCCGTGTTCGTGTCGAGACGGGTTGCGCTCATGATGGGACTCCGTGAAAGGGACGAAGGAAGCCGTGCGCGCGAATGCCGTGGGGCGCGCCGGCCGGATTCATTGCTCGCCGATGCGGCGGATCAGCGGGATCGCGGCGGCGAGCGTGGCGATGTCTTCGGGATCGAGCTGCGCGATCGCGGCGCCGAGCCATTGGTGTTTCGCGGCGTTGCGCTTGAGCCGTGCGTCGAGGCCGGCCGCGGTCAGCCGGAACAGGATCTGGCGGCCGTCGGTCGGATGCGGTTCGCGTTCGACCAGGCCGTCTTCCTCGAGGCTGGCAAGCGTCGCCTTCATCGACTGCGGCTTCATCGCTTCAGCACGCGCGAGATCGGCGGTCGTCATCGGCCCGTGCCGTTCGAGTCGCGCGAGCGCGCTCGTCTGGGACATGCCGAGCCCGCCGGATTCGATCTCGGAGCGGAGCCGGCGGATCAGCTGGCCGACCGCGAGGGTCAGATCGGCGGCGACGATATCGGCGGAAACGCCGGATTTGCGTGGCGGGTTCATGCGGCGGATCATAAAACACGACAGTTAAACTTGCAAGTTTAACTGTCAAATTGATCGCCGGATCGCCGGATCGCGGTGCGGCAGGTGGGGGATTATGCGCCGGGGAGCGGGACCGGTACGACTTCGCCATATCGCGGGGTCGCGTTCTCGTGCAGCAGGTCGCCGAGGTATTGCGCCAATTCGTCGGCGGCAAGCGTGGACGGAATGTGCAGGTCTGCCGGGCGCCGCTTGCCTTCGGCGCCGAGAGCAAACACGATCCAGCGGTCGTTCTTGCGTACGACGGCGAGTAGCCGGCCAAATGCGTTGAAGCGGTATTCGTCCTGCATGGCATCGCTCCGTGAGGGTGAACGCGCCGGCTGCCCGTGCGTGCTTACTGGATCGAACAGGACAGCCAGCGGTGGATCTTGATGGCATCGCTCGAGACGCCCGCGCGCGTCGGCGCACCGAGCAGCACGACCGTTTCGCGGCGGCCCTTCACACGCATGCGCATCACGACGCCGTGCCCCGACTCGTTGATGAAGCCGGTCTTCTGCAGCCGGATCGGCAGGCGGCGGTAGCGGACGAGCGGATCGGAATTCACGTACAGCAGCTCGCCGTCGCCCGGGCGCACGGTGGTCGACGTATCCGTCGAGAAATAGCGGATCAGCGGATCCTGTGCCGCTGCGCCGACGAGCTTCGCGAGATCCTCCGCCGTCGACACGTTGTGCGGCGACAGGCCGGTCGGCTCGCGGAAGTGCGTATGGCGCATGCCGAGCCGGCGCGCTTCGCGATTCATCGCGTTGACGAACGCGGCGCGGCCGCCCGGATAGTCGCGGCTCAGCGCGGCGGCCGCGCGGTTTTCCGACGACATCAGCGCGATATGGAACATCTCGCGGCGCGACAGTTCCGAGCCGACCTGCAGGCGCGATCCGGTGAACTTGATCGTGTCGCGGTCGTGCGCGGTGACGCGCAGCACGCCGTTCAGCGGGCGGTCCGCGTCGCGCGCGACGACGGCCGTCATCAGCTTCGAGATCGACGCGATCGGCCGCACGGTGCGTGCGTTGCGGGCCAGCAGCGGCGTGCCCGAGTCGACGTCGAGCACGTAGGCCGCACGTGAATGCAGGGAATTGACCGCGCGCGGGCTGTAGCCGCAGCTCGCCATCAGGCGCGGCCTGGCGGCCGGGCGCGGGCGTACGGCGGTCGTGCGCTTGGCGCGACGCTGCTGCGGGGCCGGCGCCGCGTGACGCTTGACCGCCTGATGCTTCACGCGCGGGCGGCGATGCTTGACGGCTTTCCTGTTGCGCTGGGCCGGTTTCTTCTTCACGGTTTTCTTGACGGCTTTCGCCGGCGCGTGAGCATGCGCGGCGCGCGGCGGCGGGTTGCGTGGCGTGGACGACGCGTTCGTCGCGAAGGCGAACATCAGCATCGACAGCGCGACGAGCAGGATGGTCCGGGCGAGAGGCAGGCGCGCGATGAGGCCGGTCAAGCGAAAGTCTCCTTTTCACGCGCGGTGAGGCTGCGTGGAATGCGTGGTGGTCGGCGGGATGCGGAAAATTATACGGTCGATCGCGGGGCGATGACGATTGAAGGCGGGAAAAGATGCGCGATTCGGTGAAGTTGGGAGACGCTGATCGGTGATTCGAGGAGGGTGCAGCGGCCTGCGCGCTTGCGGTCGCTCGATAAATGACGCGATACGCGGCGCGATCTTAGATCGATAGCGCCGATACTTAACGCGGCCAGTTGCGCCGCGACACCACCGCGAAGCTGATCGCGATCGAGCCGGTCACGGGGCGCGGCGGCGCGTCGTTCGGCGCGCTCATCGCGTCCACCGCATCACCGAAACGAAAACGGCGGCCGCGGCCGTCGGCGCGTTCGGTATGGTCGACGCGTTCGGCACGACGTTTCGGCGCGCGCGGATCGGCCGTTGCGGCGCGCTCGTCGAGGGCGGCCAGTGCGCACGAAGCGTCGTCGGGCGGACATTCACAGACGAGATCAACGGACATGACGGTCGATTCCTGAAAGGGCATGTCCGTATTGAACGTCATCGCATTCGATCGGTAAAATGAATGTTTCGATCGTTACGATTCCTTTTAAGAATGGAATTGAAACTGCTGCGAACCTTCCTGACGGTCACCGAGCTGTGTCATTTCAGCCGCGCGGCCGATGCGCTGCACATGAGCCAGCCGGCACTGAGCAAGCAGATCGGCGCGCTCGAGGCGAGCCTCGGCGGCAAGCTGTTCGAGCGCGGCCGGCACGGCGCGGAGCTTACCTCGTTCGGCGAGCGCTTCCTGCCCGACGCGCAGGCGCTGGTGCGCGATGCGGACGAGATTCTCGCCCGCGCGCGCGAGCTGTCGAGCGGGCAGCGCGGTCATTTGCGGCTGGGCATCTGCCTGTCGGTGCTGACGCTCGTCCCGAAGCTCGTCGCCGAGTTTCGCAGCCGGAATCCCGGCATTGCCGTCACGCTGAGCGACCTGTCGTCCGCGGAGCAGACGCGCCGGTTGCGCGCGGGCAAGCTCGATGCTGGGTTCCTGCGCCTGCCGTCGGACGAAGGGCTGTCGTCGTTCAAGGTAATCGACGAGGCGCTGGCGCTGGCGGTGCCGCCGCATCTCGGCCTGAAGCGCGTGCCGGCCGATCTCGGCACGCTCAACGAGATCGGCTTCATCGCGTTGCAGCGCGCACGCGGCCAAGGGTTGGCCGCGCAGGTCGACCGGTGGTGCGTCGAGCGCCGCTTCGTGCCGCACGTGACGCAGCAGGCCGAGGACGTGCAGTCGGTGCTCGCGTCGGTCGCGGCCGGCGCGGGCGTTGCGTTCATTCCGTCGCGTGCGCAATATCTGCTGCGTGACGCGACGGTATTGCCGCTCGACGGCAAGGACGCGAAGTGGCGCGTCGGGCTCGCCTGGCTGTCGGATCGCGACGATCCCGTCACCACACGCTTCGTGTCGTTCATGCGTGCCGCGATCAGGAATGCATGACGGACGAAGCGGTATAGTGTCCTCAGCCGGCGGCGGTCGACCGATCGCAAGCCCCAGTCTCGCTCACCGACCGCAACCCATGACTTCAGAATCCGATGACGCCCCGCTCGATCCCGCACTCGTCGCGACGCTCGCGACGCTGAACGATGCCGCGAGCGATCCGGCCGGCAAGACCTGGTCGCTGCCGAAGATCGCGAAACGCGCGCAACTGCCGATGAGCACGCTGCGCCGCGTGCTGACGCAGCTCGATGCAGCGGGCCTGAGCGCGACGACGTTGAACGAGGACGGCACCGGCAGCGCCGCGCTGACCGACGAAGGGCGCGCGGTGTGCGCGCAACTGTTCGGCGCGAACGACGCGCAATGAAAAACGGGCCGCTGGAAGCGGCCCGTCGTCTTGCGGTTCGACACGCGGCGTCGATGCGTTACCACCGCACCGTCACGCCGCCCATCACCGAATGATCGTAGGTCTGGTCGTTCAGCCCGCGCCGGTAGCCGATGTCGAGATCGAGCCACGGCTTCGGCGAATAGATCGCGCCCGCGATCACGAAGGCGGGATTCGCGCCTGCGCCGCTTTCCGTGTGGCGCGACGTGCCGATGTCGGCCACGATCTGCAGCTTGTCGGTCGCCTTGTAGATTGCCGCGCCGGACACGGCCCAGATCGACGTCAGGTCGCCCTGGCGATTCGGCTGGTATGTCATGCCCGCATTCGCGAGGAACGAGAACCGTGCGACGTCGAGCTGCGCGAGCAGCGTTGCGCCGGCGCCCACGCGGCCGGTGCCGAGCCCGCGCCGGTCGTTGCCGGTCGGTGTCGTCAGTTTCGGCTTCAGCGCGATCGACAGCGGGCCGCGCTCGACGAACCGCCATTTCATGCCGATCTCGACATCGCCGACGCCGGCGCCGTTCTCGTCGGTGCGCGTCTGCAGATGCGTGTACGGCGCGTTCACGTAGAGATCGACGTGTTCGCCGAACCCGCGCGTGAGCGTCGCGTTCCACAGCTGGTGGCGGCCGTTTTCTTCCTGTTTCGAGGTTTCCTCGGCGTTGAATTCGAACTGCCAGTTCGCGTTGCCCTGCGTGCCCGTGTCGTCGCTGACGAGCGGATGGGTGGCGAGGGCATCGAACGGCGCGAGGAGGGCGCTCGCGGCTGCGAGCGGAAGCATTCTTTTCATGGGATCACCTGTCGTGCGTGGCGAGCCTGCCGGCCCGGGCAGGTGGCACGGGCCGGCAGGACGCCTTCAAGCGAGGAAGCTCAGAACCACTGCTTGTAGCGGCGCACGTAGATCGTCTTGACGATCTGCGCGAGCAGGATGTAGCCGACCATCGTCGCGGCGAGCCACAGCCAGAAGGTGTTCGGCAAGTGCATGAAGCCGAGCGACTCCGCGAATGGCGAGAACGGCAGCCAGCAGCCGATCGCGATAGCGGTGAAGGTCGACAGCAGCACCGGCAGCGCGGCCGTGCTCTGCAGGAACGGGATCTTCTGCGTGCGCAGCAGGTGCACGACGAGCGTCTGCGATACCAGGCTCTCGATGAACCAGCCCGAGTTCATCACGATCTGGCCGCCGGTGCCGCCGTTCAGGTGATACATCGCACCTGCGCCGAACACCGTCCACATCAGGATGTACGTCGTGATGTCGAACACCGACGACGTCGGCCCGACCCACAGCATGAAGCGGCTGATGTTGCCGGCTTCCCACTTGCGCGGCTTCTTCAGGAACTCGGGATCCATCTTGTCCCACGGCAGAAGCATCTGCGACGTGTCGTAGATCAGGTTCAGCACGAGCATCTGCGTCGCGAGCATCGGCTCCCACGGCAGGAACGCGCTGGCGACGAGCACCGAGAACACGTTGCCGAAGTTCGAGCTGGCGGTCATGTTCAGGTACTTCAGGATGTTGCCGAACGTCTCGCGGCCCTTGATCACGCCTTCCTCGAGCACCATCAGGCTCTTTTCGAGCAGGATGATGTCCGCGGTTTCCTTCGCGATGTCGGCGCCGCTATCGACCGAGATGCCGACGTCGGCATCGCGCAGCGCGGGCGCATCGTTGATGCCGTCGCCGAGGAAGCCGACCGTGTGGCCGTTCGCCTGCAGCGCCTTGACGATGCGCGCTTTCTGCAGCGGCGTGAGCTTCGCGAACACGGTCGTGCGTTCGACGACTTCCGCGAGCGCCGCGTCGTCGAGCGCTTCGATTTCCGTGCCGAGGATCGGCTTGCCGGGTTCGAGGCCGACCTGGCGGCACACCTTCATCGTGACGATCGGGTTGTCGCCCGTCAGCACCTTCACCGCGACGCCGTTCTCGCGCAGTGCGGCCAGCGCCGGCGCGGCCGATTCCTTCGGCGGATCGAGGAAGGTCAGGAAGCCGCGCACGACGAGATCGTGTTCGTCGGCGGTGCGGTACTGCTGGCGCTCGTCGCCGCGCGGGATCGTGCGCGTGGCGAGCACGAGCACGCGGAAGCCGTCCTCGTTGTAGGCGCTGGCCTGTTCGAGCAGCCGCTTGCGTGCGACGAAGCCGAGCGGGCGCACGCCGTCCTCATCCTGCACGTGCGTGGAGACGGCCAGCATTTCCTCGACGGCGCCCTTGCAGATCAGCAGGTGCGTGCCACGCGTGTCCTCGACGACGACCGACAGGCGGCGTCGCACGAAGTCGAACGGCAGTTCGTCGATCTTCTTGTAGCCCTGCGGCTTCACGCGCTCGCCGATCTCGTCGGCACGCGCGACGACCGCGATGTCGATCAGGTTCTTCTGGCCGCTCTGGTGGAAGCTGTTCAGCCAGCCGAGCCGCAGGATCTCCTCGTCCTTGTAGCCCGACAGGTCGAGGTGATGTTCGAGGATGATCTTGTCCTGCGTGAGCGTGCCGGTCTTGTCGGTGCACAGCACGTCCATCGCGCCGAAGTTCTGCACCGAGTTCAGCCGCTTGACGACGACCTTGCGGCGCGCCATCGCAACCGCGCCGCGCGCGAGGTTCGCGCTGACGATCATCGGCAGCATCTCGGGCGTGAGGCCCACGGCCACCGCGAGGGCGAACGTGAGCGCGCTCAGCCAGTCGCCCTTGGTCAGCCCGTTGATCATGAACACGATCGGCACCATCACGAACATGAACTTGATCAGCAGCCAGCTCACGCTCGCGACGCCGCGGTCGAAGCTCGTCTCGATGCGCTTGTGGCTCACGACGTTGCGCGCGAGCGAGCCGAAGTAGGTGTCCTCGCCGGTCGCGACGACGACGGCCGTGGCCGTGCCGCTTACGACGTTGGTGCCCATGAAGCAGACGTTCTCGAGATCGAGCAGCGAGGCCGACGTATCGGTTGCCCCGCCGGCCGGCCGCATGTCGGCGGATTTGCCGGCAACTGCGCCAAGCGTGTCGTACTTCTCGACCGGCAGCGCCTCGCCGGTCAGCACGGCCTGGCTGATGAACAGGTCGCGCGACGCGAGCAGGCGCACGTCCGCCGGGATCATGTCGCCGGCCGACAGGTGCACGATGTCACCGGCCACGACTTCGCGCATCGGCACTTCGCGGCGTGTCGGCTCGGACGTGTCGGTCATTGCACGCTGCACGGTGGCCGTCGTGCGCACCATCGCCTTCAGCTTCTCGGCCGCGCGCAGCGAACGGAATTCCTGCACGAAGCGCAGCAGCGCGCTGATCGTGACCATCGTCAGCAGGATCGTCATGCCGACGTAGTCGCGATCGTCGGGCGCCGCGAAGTAGACGTCGGTGCAGAAGCTGATGGCGGCCAGCACCAGCAGCACGTAGACGAACGGGTTGTGGAACGAGAGCAGCAACTGGCGGGTCCAGTGCGGCGGCTTGTCGTGCGCGATTTCGTTCGGGCCGTAGTGCTGCAGGCGATCGGCGGCCTGGTCGTAGGTGAGGCCGCGCGTGCTGGTATTCAGCGACTTCAGCGTCTCTTCGAGCGGACGGGCCGCTTCCTGCGCGGCGCGCATGATGCGCGGGTCGTTCTGCTGGGCGCCGCCGGCCTTGATGAAGCCGCGCTGTTTCTTTTGCGATGTGTTGTGTCGTGTTGTCATGAGTCGCTCCTTGCGCACGAGGCGGCGGGCGGGGAGCGACCGTGACGTTATCGACGCACGAGCGCTCCCCGCCGCGTCGCGTCAGGCGCGATCGGCTGTGGATCGGTGAAGGCGGGAACGCTCGCCGGCGCGTGCGGTGCGGCCGGAGGGGCGATGCGCAGCGTCGCGCCGGCGAGCGGTAATCGACTACTGTCGTCTGAGTTCATCTGCACTCCTGTCGGTTGCGAATAATCGGCACGGGCGATCGACAGCGACGCACGCACGAAGGCGCGCGGCCGGACGGCACGCGAACGGAAAACGCACGCGGCTGACGCTGCGCGCAACACGAACGCACGCGCGCGACGGCGCATCGCGTGCATTCGGCAACAATGAAAATTCGGCGGGAGATCTGGCCGGTCAGGCCGGAAGGACGCCGCATCCTGCTTCCCGGGATGCGGCAGAAGACGAGGCTCTGCGCGTTTTCCTCAGGCAGCAGTCAAGTTGGTCAAGGACCAACTACAACTCGCATCGGTGTTCACAGAACACTCCATGTAATTAGACGGGGCGATGGTAATGGGTCGCTGTGCGAAGCGTCAACCCTTTTGTCAGGTGTTATTTCGAGATGCGTAATCCGGCCGGTGCGTGTGCGCAGGCGAGCGCGATAGCGCGTCATGAAACAGCCGCGCGCAGGCCATGTCGGCATGCGCGCGGCTCGCGTCGAGCGAAGTGCAGGTTACCGGTTCGCCGTCGCGACGGCGGCGCCTGCATCGAGGATGCCCGAGCCTGCCGGCATCGCGGTGCACGACGTGCCGGCCGCGAGCTTCGCCGCGCGCGTGCCGCCTTGCAGCTTCTGCAGGATCTGCGAGGGCGTGAGGTTGCCGTTGACCGACAGCATCAGCGCGGCGGCACCCGTCACCTGCGGCGTCGCGAGGCTGGTGCCGTTCGCGAGGTCATAGGTGTCGGAGCCCGGCGTCGTCGTACCGGTGTTGGACGTCGACAGGATGTTGACGCCCGGTGCGCTCAGCGCGACATCGGCGCCGAAGTTGCTGAACGATGCGCGGCGGCCCGTTGCATCGGTCGCGCCGACGGTGATCACGCCACGGCAGTTCGCGGGCTGGTCGAGCCCGGTCGACAGGCCGTCGTTGCCGGCCGCGACGACCACGGTCACGCCCTTCGCGGTCACGTCGTCGATCGCCTGCTGGAACGTCGTGCTGCACGCGCCGACACCACCGAGGCTCAGGTTGATGATCTTCGCGGGGTTCGGATTGTTCGGCACGCCATTGACGGGAATGCCGGCTGCCCAGCGCATGCCGTCGGCGATGTCGCTCGTCATGCCGCCGCACTTGCCGAGCACGCGCACCGGCAGGATTCGGCTGAGCCACGATACGCCGGCGATACCGGTGCCGTTGCTGGCGGTCGCGCCGATCACACCCATCACGCGCGTGCCGTGCCAGCTGCTGTTGCTCGGCTGGCTTGCGCAGCGATAGTACGGGCCGTTGGCGTTGTCGAGTTCCTGCTGCGTGACCCAGTCGCCCGGATCGGTGGCGTCCGGGCCGCGCGTCAAGCCGTTGTTGCTGGTGTTGACGTTGCTGATGAAGCTGTAGCCTTGCTGTATCAGATTGCCGACGAGGTCGCCGTGCGGCCGGTAGCCGGTGTCGAGCACGGCCGTGACGACGGTCGGCGAACCCTTGGTCACGTTCCACGCGGGCGGCATGTCGATGCCGGCGGTCGGGTCGGACAGGTACCACTGCTGGCTGTAGAGCGGGTCGCTCGGCGTGTCGCGGATCTGCATCGGATGATCCGGTTCCGCGTAGTCGACGTCCGAATCGGCTGCGAATGCCTGCGCGAGCGCGGCGGCGTCGGTGGCGGCCATGCGCTGGCCGAGCGACAGCACGGTCGCGCCGTTCGAAATCGTTCGCTCGACCTGCACGTTCACCGGCGTTTGCGCGACCGTGCTCGCGTACGCGCGCGCGCTGCCGGTCACGGGTGCCGTCCAGCGCGTCATCGCGCGCTGGATCACCGCGTCGAGTCGCGAGCCGTTGTCGATCGCTGCCATCGCACGCGTGGCCGTCAGCGTTTTCAGCTTGACGATGAGATGGTCGACCGGCGGCTCGGTCGGCGCCGTCTGCGCGGCCATCTGCACGGCGGCCTGCTGCGACGTGCACGCATTGGCGCCGGACGACGCGGGCGGCGTGGTCGGTGCGGGGGCGGGCGCAGGAGCGGGCGCCGGTGCAGGTGCAGGTGCCGCGTTGGAAGAAGACGGGTTGCTGCCGTCGCCGCCGCCTCCACCGCCGCAACCGGCGAGGGGCAGGAGGGCGGCGGCGGACAGCATGCCGGCGAGCATGCGCGCATGTGCGGAGCGCGCCAGCGCGAAATTGAAACGCTTGGTTCTCATGTTGAAACTCGATCCTCGTAGATAACCGTCGTGCCGGCGGTGGCGCTGGTCCGGCGTAAACCGGACCTTGTTTTTGTCGGGCGCCGCAGGGCTGCTGCGACGCGCCATGCATTGGGTAACGGCTAATGAGGCGGCTTCTTGAATATGTTTTGTGTGAAAAAGATGCGAGACGCAAACGATTGCGATGCTGTCTTGCAGCATGAACGCCCGTTTGGAACGGGCGATCTGTTCATGGGGTGCAAGATTGCGGGCGCTCGACCCGGCGAAACGTGCGGCGCAGGCGCTTTTGCGCGCCGCGGAAACGATTTTTCCCGGTGGAGGCCCGCGACGGAGGGCGCTTGACGCTTGCCCTGATGCGGTGCGAATTTTGTCGGGCGTAGGATCGCGATTTGTTCAAGATTTCGTCAGGAGAAAAGCATGGATCACCGCTTCCGTTTGCTCGCTGTCGCGCTGTCCTGTGCGCTGGCGGGCGCCGCGCACGCGCAGGCCCTCACCGGCACGCTGAAGAAGATCAAGGACACGGGCGTCGTGTCGCTGGGCATTCGCGAATCGTCGGTGCCGTTCTCGTATTCGGACAATCAGCAGAAGAACATCGGCTATTCGCGGGACATCGCGTCGCGCATCATCGACCAGTTGAAGACGGAACTGAACGCGCCGAACCTCGCCGTGAAGGAAATCCCGATCACGTCGCAGAACCGGATTCCGCTGTTGCAGAACGGGACGATCGATTTCGAATGCGGCTCGACGACGAATACGCTCGAACGGCAGAAGCAGGCTGCGTTCTCGAATAGCATCTTTTTGTATGGCATCCGCTTCAGCACGCGCAAGGATTCGGGCGTGAAGAACTTCCCGGATCTGGCCGGCAAGACGGTCGCGACGACGGCCGGCACGTCCGACGAGCGGCTGCTGCGCAAGCTCAACGAAGAAAAAGGGATGAACATGACGATCATCAGCGCGAAGGATCACGCCGAGGCGTTCATGAATGTCACGACCGGGCGCGCGGTGGCGTTCGTGATGGACGAGCCGCTGCTGTACGGCGAGATCGCGAAGGACCGCAACCCGGGCGCGTACACGGTGACGGGCACGCCGCTCGTCCACGAGAACTACGCGTGCATGATGCGCAGGGACGATCCGGCGTTCAAGCACGTGGTCGACGGCGTGATCGCGAAGATGCAGACGTCGGGCGCGGCCGAAAAGCTCTACAACCAGTGGTTCACGCAGCCGATTCCGCCGAAGGGCGTGAGCCTCAACTATCCGCTGTCGGCGGAGATGAAGCAGCTGTTCAGGAATCCGACGGATCAGGCGCAGTACTGATTCGGCCGTCGCAATGAAAAACCGCCGGCGTATGCCGGCGGTTCGAGCGCGCCGCGCCTAGCGGCGCGACGCGTATCAGGCCTTGATTTCCGGACCGCGCGCGGCGGGAGCGGCAGGGGCGGCCGGCGTTGCCGGGGCCGTCGAACGCACCGACGGCTGCGCCGGCACGATGACGAGCACCGGCTCGGGCATGGCCCACGGCGCCATCGCGAAGCCGACGGGCTGCGGCATCGGCATCGCGAACGCATTGGCGAGCGCGATGTGCTGGAGCGCCATCATCTGCTGCTGCATCGCGACCATCTGCGCCTGCGCCGCCTGCATCCGGTACTGCACGGCCTGCATTTGCCGCAACGCTGCCGCGGGCGGCAGGCCGCCCGACGACGACGTCTGCATCTCGAAGCTCGCGCCGCCTTGCGGGCTGTGCCAGCTCCACGTGCTGACCTTCATCGGGCCGACGGCCGTCTGGACGACGCGCGTTTCGGCTTTCACGGGCACGGCCTGCCCGTCGACGTTGACGAACATCGGTTGGGCGGCCGCCGCGCCAGCTTGCCCGGCGAGGGCGAACACGGGCGCCAGCGCCAGCGCGCCCGCCGCCATATACGAACGGAATCGCATCTTCGTATCTCCATCAAACGAGACTGATCGAATCAACAATGACGTGCGGCTCACGGAGTGAGCCATCCGAGACAATGCGGCCGTCGGCTTAAATCAACATTAAAACCGCCGCCGGCCGGCCCGGTCAGCGCATGTCGGGACGCTCCGCAATCGGCATTCAACCTCGCCCGTGCCAGGGGAATCCTGTCGCCCGATGCAACAACAGGCACAATACGGAATTCGCCGCGACACGCACGTGTGTTCGACATTCGAACATTGACGCTGCGGCACTGCTGCCCGATCTCCTTCCCCGTCGTCATGAACGCCACGCTCACTCCCGCGCGCGAGTCGAATTCGCCGCGTTTCCTGCTGTTCCTGATCTGCCTGTTCGCGTCCGCCGGCCAGCTCGCGATCGACATCTACGTGCCCGCGCTGCCCGACATGGCACGGTCGTTCGCCACCACGCCGCAGGCGATCCAGTCGAGCGTGTCCGGCTACATGGCGGCCTACGCACTCGGCCAGCTGATTTTCGGGCCGGTCGCCGATGCCTACGGGCGCAAGCGTGTGCTCGCATTCGGGCTCGTGATCTACACGATCGGCTGCCTGCTGTCGCTCGGCGCGCAGAACCTGGAGACGTTCGTGCTCGCGCGCTGCCTGCAGGGTTTCGGGATCGCGACCACCAACCTGCTCGCGAAGGCGATCATCACCGATTCGTTCGCCGGCCAGGCGCTGATGCACGCGTTCACGTACATGTCGATCGCGTGGGGGCTCGCGCCGATCGTCGCACCGGTGATCGGCGCGCACCTGCAGGAATGGTTCGGCTGGCGCGCATGCCTCGTGTTCCTGCTCGTGTACTCGCTGGTGATGTGGGCGCTGCTGTGGCGATACCGCGAAACCTTGCCGAAACCCGTGCATCTCGAGCCGCGCACGCTGATGACGAACGCGGGCAAGGTGCTGGCGAGCCCGGTGTTCCAGAGCTGCTTCCTCGCACAGGGGCTGTGCTACAGCATCCTGCTCGTGTTCAACATCGTCGGGCCGTTCATGGTGCAGACCACGCTGCACAAGCCGCCGACCTTCTTCGGCTATCTCGCGCTCGGGATCGGGCTGATGTATTTCCTCGGCGGCCTGTCGAACCGGATTCACCGGCCCGGGCTGCCGAGCGCCGAGCAACGGCTGCGCATCGGCGCGCGCGTGATGGCAGGCGCGTCGGTCGCGATGCTGGTGCTGGCGCTGACCGTCGGGCTGCGCGTCTGGACGCTCGCGACGCCGGTGCTCGTGATGGGCTTCTGCGCGGGCGCGATGTATCCGACGCTGATGGCCAAGGGCAATTCGCTGTTTCCGCATATCGCCGGCCTGACGAGCGCAATCCTCGGCTGCGCGCTGCTGCTCGTGTCGTCCGCGATGATGGGCCTGGCCGGTTTCGTGTCGATTCACGTGCTGACGCCGCTCGCGGTGTTCTTCGTCGCGCTGTCGGGCATCGTCGTGTGGATGGTCACCAAGCTGCTGCGGTACCTGTCGCAGCAGCAGGCCCAGGCCGCGCCCGTCGCATGTGGGCGCGGGGAGGCGGCATAAGTGCCGGCTGTCGACCGACCCATGAACCCGATCCTGCTGAATCGGGTCGCCCGAACCGATGCCGCCGACCTGATCGCCGCCAACCGCGCGAGCCGCAGCCACCATCTGCCGTGGGTCGACTCGTTCACCGACCAGGCGGGATTCGACCAGTGGTTCGGCCGCTGCCTGACGGGGCCGAACGTCGGCCTCGTCGCGCGCGAACGCACGTCCGGGGCGGTGGTCGGCGTGGTGAACCTCAACGAGATCGTCGGCGGCGTGTTCCAGAGCGCGTATCTCGGGTACTACGGCATGGCGGCGTTCAGCCGCACGGGTCTGATGACCGAAGCCATGCGCGCGGCGATCGGCGTCGCGTTCGGTGAACTCGGGCTGCATCGGCTCGAAGCGAACATCCAGCCTGGCAACCACGCGTCGATTGCGCTGGTTCGGCGGCTCGGTTTCGCGAAAGAGGGGTTTTCGCCGCGCTATCTGCGCATCGGCGGCGAATGGCGCGACCACGAACGGTGGGCGCTGCTGGCCGACGACGAGCCCCAGGCGCGCACCTGACGCCCGATACCGGGCGATCTTCTTCCCGGCCCCTTACAGCGGATGCGCCGCGCCGGCCTGCGTCAGCAGCGAGACGGCCACCGGATCCGGCATCCCGTTCGAGTCGATTGCACCGGCTTTCGCGAGTGCGATGAGATCGCTGTCGACACCCGGTTGCCCGACGGTGAACGACGTGGTCAGGAATGCCGGCGTCGCGAACGCCACCGAATAGCGCTGCTGCAGGTTCGTCACCACGGCCGATTGCGCGGCCTGTACGGCGTTCGAGCTGTTCATCGCCTGCTGATAGCGCGAATTCCCCTGGAAATTGCCGATCAACGTGGCCGTGTTCGTGCCGAGCTGGGCGGCGAGATAGACCAGCATCAGCTCGGTCTCGGGCGTCGTATTGAACGTGCCGCCCGCATACGCGAGCGAATGCAGGCTCGTGCCGCCCGACGTCACGGTGATCACGCACGGCAGCGCGGCATTGACCGTCACGCGGTAGTTGCCGCCGCCATCCGTCAGCGTGGTCGCCGAACCCGTCACGCAGCTGACCGTCACCTGCGCACTGGCGAGCGCGTCGCCCGTCGCGGCCGTGCCGGAAAGCGCGACCGTCTGCGTGTTGTTGTTGAAGCAGGCATCCACGCCGAAGCAGGCATCGCCGTTGCACGCCTGAAGCGTCGCGAGGGTGGCGACGCAGAGCGTGCCCAGCGCGGGGCGGATGAAACGGCCGGGGTGAATGTCCATGGTCGCGGGCCTTGAGGAGAGTGGGGCAACCGGTGGGCGCCAAAAGTGCGGCGCCGTTCTCATTCTAGGTCCCGAATCGGGGCGCTGCTTGCCCGTTTGGGCTGGTTGGCCCGCTGGTCGGGAGCGATCCGCCGTCGAGCGTGGCGTGCGTTGCGTTGCTTGGCCAGCGACGGGCGTCAGTTGCGCGGCGGACGGGCCGGCGCCATCACGTAGGCGAGCAACAGGCTCAGTACGATGCTGAGTGCGAGCGTGTGCCAGTGACCGGTGAGCAGCCTCCGATAATGCTCGCCCATGTCCGGCGTGATCCACCAGCACGTCATCGGTTGCATTCGAGCCTGGTGACACTCCAGAATGCCGCCACGCCGATAGGCATCCCACAGCGCATCGCCCGAATACAGTCCCAGGAAGAGCGGGACGATCTGTACGCCGTACTGCAGCAGCTTCCCCTCGGTTTCGGTGGTCATTCTTGTCGACTCCGGAATCGGCCTGCGTCGGTTTGTTGTCTGTGTCCGAAAGCATCGCGTGCTTGATATTCTCGACCCAATTTATCGAGGAGCACAATGGTTAGCGGCTCGAGAGGACCGATCGGAAAGTCAGGTGTAAACGGTCCGGAGCGAGGCAAAAGCGGCGACTGATAAAGGTATCCGGATTCACTGCAACCGCGGTGAGGCAAGCAACGGGGAAACGATGAGCAAGATTGGCTGTGTGTGCGGAAACACGATTCGGGACAACACCGATTCGCTGCCTTACAAGGCAAGAATTCTCAAGGATACGGCGTACGGGCCGTTTTTCGACTGGTTGGTGAGCGAGGTGCAAAGCTATGTCGTGGCCGCGGAGCAGGGTGACACTTCCGGTTGGCTCGTGAGCCGCGGTTATTCCAGCGACTACATCGGCTTGCAGCTCGATCATGGCAACGTGCTTCACGATCATCTGCATACGCGCCTTCTCGGTCTTGAAAGAACCGCGTACGAATGCACCGTGTGCGGCAGGCTGCTGGTCGAAACCGCGGAGGACAACCGTTTCGAGACGTATGCACCTGCATCGGGACGATACGACGGCATACTGAAATGACGAGATCGGGAAGTCGACCGGAAACCTTTCAGTTCCCTTCGCAATTGGTTATGCTGCGGGACGATTAAAAACGACG
This sequence comes from Burkholderia sp. HI2714, assembly GCF_002223085.1. Taxonomy (NCBI): domain Bacteria; kingdom Pseudomonadati; phylum Pseudomonadota; class Betaproteobacteria; order Burkholderiales; family Burkholderiaceae; genus Burkholderia; species Burkholderia sp. HI2714. Next base: position 88,299 of record NZ_NKFM01000046.1, read on the forward strand.
AGAGAACGCGTCGCTTCCGATGGAGCCGGCGCGCCGTTTCCGACATGAACTTGAAACGACAGACGGGCCGGCCGGGTGGCGAGGGCGATCCGGCAGCGTGGGCAGGCACGACCCGAAACGGCATTCCGCACACACGCGGCACGAAGGGTGGGGCTCGCAGGCCCGGCTTCCGGAAGGCCGCGGCCTTGCTGGCGGGCGCGGTCGTGTTGTTCGGCGGCGCGGCCATTGCAGCGCCAACCGAGGACGGCAGCACTGCCGTCGCTGTTTCGTCGGCCGCCACACCCTTCACCCCGGCCCAGTCGGCCTGCTCGCACGTGGCCGCCGCAGCGGCCTATCCGGTCGCCGCAAAACCCGAAGTCGCCCCGCCGCTGAAAGGCCGCGTGACGGACACCACGGGCGTGCTGAGCGCCGCCTGCACATCCGAGTTGACCGACCGCCTCGCTGCGGTCGAACAACGGCTCGGCGTGCAGATCGCGGTCCTGCTGGTCGGGTCGACCGGGCAATCGACGATCGAACAGTTTGCGACCACCGTATTCGACCAGTGGAAGCTCGGCAAGGCCGAGGTCAACAACGGCCTGCTGCTCGTCGCCGCGCTCAACGACCATACCGTGCGGATCGAAGTCGGCTACGGGCTCGAAGGCACGATTCCGGACATCGTCGCGGGCCGGATCATCCGTGAGCGGATCGTGCCGGCATTCCGCGAGAACCGCATTGAAGGCGGCATCAGCGATGCAGTGGACGCGCTGGCACGCGAAATGATGCCGGCGGATGTCGCCACGCCGGAGCAGGCGGCACCCGCGACGGCGCCCGGCGGGCGCGACGACGCATACGAAACGGCCACGGCGGCCACGACGGATGCCACGAACGCACAGCCCCGTGACGCACGGACCGGCGGCGAGCAGTACCAGCCGAACGGCCTGCCGGTGCGGAAACAGGCGAATACGGGCGGCGTGCGGTTCTGGTTCCTGCTCGGGGTGGCCAACGTCGTGCTGGGCGTGGTCGCGCAGTGGCGGCAACTGCGCCGCCGGGTGGCGCTGCTGGCGGCGTGGCTCGTGGCGGCCGTCGTGCCGATCGTGATGCTGCCGGTCGGCGCGATCTTCAACGGCGATCTCGAAGCCATGCTAGTCGCCGCGTTGTTCGTCCCGGCGGCTGCCGGTGTCGCGCCGTGCCTGCTCGGCATCAACCTGTTCCTGTCGGCGCGCGTGCGCAAATACACGGCGATCGTGGGCGGGACGCTGTTCATGATCATCGCGATCGGGCGCGAGATGGACTATTCGGTCGGGGAAGTGTTGTCCGGCATCTTCAGTGTGCTGTGTGTGCTCGCCGTGATCTGGGCAAAGTTGATGGGCTTCGGCTCGTCTTCGTCGTCTTCCTCGTCCGGCTCCCGGTCGAACTCGAGCTCGAGCGCCGATTCGTTCCGCGGCGATGGCGGTTCGAGCGGTGGCGGCGGTGCATCGGGCCGCTGGTAGCCACCGCGCGCAGGGTCTCTGCTCACTCGCTTCTTTTCACCTGCCGCTCCATCCGGAGCGCTCAACCGGAAACATCCACCATGAAATGGTTTCGAATCCTGCTCGTGTGCTGCGTGCTGGCTCCGCTCGCGGGGTGCGGCTATAACGCGATCCAGTCGTCGGACGAGGACATCAATGCCGCGTGGTCCGAAGTGCTGAACCAGTACCAGCGCCGCGCCGACCTCGTGCCGAACCTCGCCGCGTCGGTGAAGGGCTACGCGTCGCACGAGGAGCGCGTGCTGACCGAGGTGGCGTCGGCCCGTGCGCGCGTGGGCAGCGTGCAGATGACGCCGGAGATGGCAAAGGATCCGGCCGCGCTCGCGGCGTTCGACCAGCGGCAGGGTGAGCTGTCGGGTGCGCTGAGCCGGCTGATGGTGGTGTCCGAGCGCTACCCGGAGCTGAAGGCGAACGAAGCGTTCCGCGACCTGCAGACCCAGCTCGAAGGCACCGAAAACCGCATCGCGGTTGCGCGCGGCCGCTACATCAAGACGGTGCAGCACTACAACGTTCAGATCCGCCAGTTCCCGGGCGTCGTGATCGCGAAGATCTTCGGCTACCAGCCGCGCCCGAACTTCGGCGTCGCGAACGAGGCGGCGATCTCGACCGCGCCGGCACTCGACTTCTCCGCGCAACCGCAGTCGCCGAAGGCGAGCGCGGCCGGCGAGTAAAGCCGGCTCACCCACTCAGGCGCTCAGGGCTTGCGCGCGGCCGCTTTCGCGAACGCGCCGCGCACCTCGAAGCTGATCGCATCGGCCACATTGCCGCGCGCATCGACGAGTTCGAGCCGGTGCCGGCCCGGCCACGGCATCCACGCGACGCGATCGGCATGCCCGATCACCTTGTCGTCGAGCCGCCACGCGAATTTCGTGGCGCGCCCGGCCGAACGCTCGAACCAGATCCGCTGGTTCTTCGGCGGAATGTCTGGATCGATCGCGAAGATCGTGCCATCGGTCGGCGTGCCGATCGTCAGCGGCGCGCGCGCACCGTCCTTGCCCGGCGTGACGGGGGCGGCGAGCCGGATCGTGTCGACCGCCGTTCCCGCGATGAACCACTCGTTGCGCGACGGTTCGATATCGCGTTCGAACGTGATGCGGCGCGTCTCGACGCCGGCCGGCGCGCGCGGCGCACGGCTCGGCTGGTCGCGGTGCAGGTAGCCGACGACCGCCGACCACACCGGCGACGCACCCGTGACGCCCGACACGTCCCACATCGGCGAACCGTCCGCATTGCCGACCCACACGCCGACCGTATAGCGCGACGTGAAGCCGACGGTCCAGTTGTCGCGCATGTCCTTGCTGGTGCCGGTCTTGACCGCCGAGAAGAAGCGTGTCGCGAGCGGATTGTCGAAGCCGAACGTGCGCACCCGTGCGTTGTTGTCGGACAGGATGTCGGTCACGACGAAGCTGGCCGACTCGCTGAACACGCGCGTACCGTCGGCCGCGCGGGCGGGTGACGCGGTCGATGCGCCGGCCGCACCGGCCGCCGGCGCCGGCACGTCGATGACCTTGCGCGCGACGCCGCCGTTCGCGAGCGCGCGGTACGCGTTGGTCAGCGACAGCAGCGTGACGTCCGCACTGCCGAGCGCGAGACTGAAGCCGTAGTAGTCGCCTTCCTGCGCGAGCGGCAGGCCGAGCGCGGTCAGCGTGCGCGCGAAGCGGTGCGGGGTGACGAGCACGAGCGTGCGCACGGCCGGCACGTTCAGCGAGCCGCCGAGCGCGCTGCGCACGCTCACCCAGCCCTTGAAATCCTTGTCATAGTTCTGCGGAATGTACAGGCCGCCGCCGGCGGCGAGGTTGATCGGCGCATCGTCGAGCAGCGACGCGGCCGTCAGCCGCTTCTCGTCGATCGCCTGCGCATACAGGAACGGCTTGAGCGTCGAGCCGGCCTGGCGCGGCGCGAGCACGGCATCGACGTCGCGCGCGCCCGACAGCGCGCCGGACGAGCCGACCCACGCGCGAATCTCGCCGGTCGCGTTGTCGATCACGACGACCGCGCCGTCCTGCACGTTGCGCCGGTGCGCGGGCGCGTTGAGTTCGGTCAGCGCGCGCACCAGCGTGTCGCGCGCGAAGCGCTGCAGCGGCGCATCGAGGGTCGTGCGTATCTGCGCGCCGGCCGTTGGCCGGACCTCGGCCGCGATGCGTCGCGCGAAGTGCGGGGCGAGGGCGGCGCCGTCGTCGCGCGCGGCGCTGGCCGGGCGCGCGATGACGAGCTGCACGTAGCCGTCGAGCGACGCGCAGGCCTGCTCGGCATGCATGTCGCGCAGGATCCGGCACGCGCGCTCGGCGACTTTCGCGGGGGTGGCATTGGGCGCGCGCACGAGCGCGGCGGCGATCGCGGCTTCGCGTGCATCGAGGCCCGACGGCGCCTTGCCGAACAGTACTTGCGACAGCGCGGCGAGGCCGATCGTCTCGCCGCGGAACGGCACGAGGTTCAGGTAGGCCTCGAGCACCTGGTCCTTGCGCCAGCCGCGCTCGAGCAGCAGCGCGTTGACCGCCTGCGACGCCTTCTGCGGCAGCGAGCGCTGGCCCGACCGGCGCGGCGAATCGCTGAGCAGCCCGGCGAGCTGCATCGTGACGGTCGACGCGCCGCGCGTGCGCTCGTTCCACAGGTTGCCCCAGGCGGCGCCGGCGATGCCGCGCCAGTCGACACCGCTGTGTTCATAAAAGCGCTTGTCTTCGGACACGACGATCGCCTCGCGAAACGCGGGCGACACGTCGGCGAGCGACACCCAGTCGCCGCGCCGTTCGGTGAGGTCGACGCGCGTGCGCTGCAGCGGCGTGCCGTCGCGCGCGAGCAGCACCCAGTCGGAGCTGCGCCAGTTGCGGCGCACCTCGTCGTAGCTCGGCAGCGCATGCGCGACGAGCGGCGCGGCCAGCACGATGGCAACGAATACGCGGCCGGCGAAACGCGCCGGCCGCGGCAATACCGGATCGATCATCAAGGCCTCGTTACTTGCCCGCTTCGGCCGGCTTCACGGTCATCGGCGGGTTCGGCCACAGGCCATACACGGACGGCGCGTACAGCGCCTCGACACGCGTCGGCGGCAGCCCGAACGTGCCGACGTTGTTCAGCCGCACCGTGTACTCGACCGAGAATTTGCCCTTCGGCAGATAGTCGTAGTACGCGCGGTAGCCGTCGAAGTCGCGCTCGATGAACGCCGGCCACGCGCCGTCCGGCGTCTTCTCGCCCTGGGTCGCGGCTTCGGAGTCTCGGCCCAGGCCCGAGCCGAGGATCGTCGAACCGGCCGGAACCGGATCGTTGACGACGACCCATGTCATGTCGCTCTGCGCATCGATGTCGAGATGCACGCGTACGACGTCGCCGCGCGTCAGCACGCCCTTGACGGCGGGCGACACGGGCGTGACGGTCTTCGTGATCCGGTAGCCGGCCGCGAACGGCGAACGCAGCGGCACCGCCGCGAGGCTTTCGATCGTGGCCCACGGGCGGCCCGTGCCGTCCTGCGTGACGGACAGCGTGGCCGGCGCCTGCGACGCGCGCGGCCACGGCAGCATCACGCTGCGGGCCGCGGCGGCGCGGGTGGCCGGGGTGGCCGATGCCGGCGTGTCGGCGGGCGTGGACGCGGGGGCCGACGCCTGCGACCACGAGATCGTGCGCGCGTCGCCGCCGAGCGCGACCTTCGTCGCGCCGGCCACCGGCGTGCTCTCGTAGGTGCGCGAGAAGCGCTCGACCGCGAGCAGACCGAGCGCGTTCGACGTCGTGGTCTGCCAGGCGCCCTGGCGCTGCAGTGCGAGCAGGCCGGCCGTCACGCGCGGCATCTCGTCCTTCCATGCCGGGTCGCCAGCGAATTCCAGCGCGAGCCGTGCCGCGTTGGTCTCGTTGCTGGTCATCAGCCACCACAGGTCGTCGTCGCGTGCGGTCGAGAACACGAGTTGCGTGCCCTGGTACGTCAGGCGTGCCCGCAGGATCTGTTCGACCTGCGCGCGTTTCTCGTCGCGTTGCGGGATGTCCTTCACGCGCGTCAGGATCGCGTGATAGTCGATCACCGCGGAAGTCGGCCACTGGTTCGGCGCGATCTCGATCGAGCCGAGCATGCGGCCCTGCGCGGCGCCGTAGCGCGACAGCGCCTCGATCGCGGCCAGCTTGCGCAGGTCGCGGTCCTGGCGCGGCGCCCACGTGTTGCGCTCGAGGCGGCCGTCGACGAAACGCGCGAGCCCGGCCTCGAGCTGCGTGCGCAGGTCTTCCGGCAGCGCGAAGCGCGGGTCGAGACGGCTCGCCTCGTCGGACACCACGAGCAGGTACGACGACAGCGTCGCGCTGCCGGCATGCGAGTCGTCGGACGACGGCGGGAAGTAGCTCGCGAGCCCGTCGCTGTCGAGATAGACGGGCATGCGGGCGATCAGCGCCTGCCATTGCGCGGGGTCGCGCAGGCCGATCGCGCGCGACGTCTGCTGTTCGAGGCAGCGGTACGGATAGCGCTCGAACCAGCGTTTCACGCCGGGCAGCCCGTCGGCGAGCTTCGACTGCAGTGACACGGCGATGCCGCCGCGCGGCAGGCCTTGCGCGTTGTTCGCCGCGCCGGCCGGGGAGGCGATCGGCACCGTCAGCGTGCCGTCGACTTGCGCGAGGGTCGCCTGCTGGACCGTGACCGGCAGCGCGGGCACGACCTTCTGCGCGACCGCCAGCGCGTCGGACGCGCGCTTGCCGCCTTGCTCGGCCGCTTCGATGCGCCAGTTCAGCGCACCGACCGCGTCGAGTGCCTGCTCGGGCACGGTGATCGTCCACGCGACCTCGGTGGCCGTGTTGGCCGCGAGCGAGACGGTTTGCGGCGCGACCTCGAGGCCCGTCACGCGCGGCGTCACGACGACCTGCATCGCGCGGTCGGTCGTGTTGCGCAGCGTGACCTGCGCACGGAACGCGTCGCCTTCGCGCACGAGCGGCGGCAGGCCGGAGATCAGCTGCAGATCCTGCGTGCTGCGGATCGACGTGCTGCCGGTGCCGAAGCGGTCGGGGCCGACCGCCGCGATCGCGACGATCCGGAAGCGCGTGAGCGCATCGTTCAGCGGTACCTCGACGGTCGCGCTGCCATTGGCATCCAGCGTCACGCGCGGATTCCACAGCAGCAGCGTGTCGAACAGCTCGCGCGTCGGCGCGCTGCCGCCGCCGCCGCCGGCCGGCACGGCCTTGCGGCCGAAGTGGCGGCGGCCGACGATTTCCATCTGTGCCGTGGATGTCTCGACGCCGTACGCGCGTCGCCGCAGCATCGCGTCGAGCAGGTCCCAGCTGTTGTTCGGCATCAGTTCGAGCAGCGCCTCATCGACGGCCGCGACCGCGATTTGCGTGCCGGCCGGCGCGGGCTGGCCGTTCGGCAGCGTGACCTTCACGTGCGCCTGCGCCTTGCTGCGCACCGTGTAGCGCGTCGCGTCGGTCGTCACGGTCACACCGAGGCGGTGCACGCCCGTGCCGACCTTGATCTCGCCGAGGCCGTAGCGGAACGCGGGCTTCGACAGGTCGACGAACGCGGTCGGCGCTTCATAGTGACGGCCTTCGCGCCAGAACGCGCGCGCCCATTCGACCGGTGCCTTCCAGCCCCACGTGAAGAACGAGTACCACGGCACTTCGCGAATCCGGCCGCGCAGCGCGAGCACCGACACGTAGACGTTCGGCCCCCACGATTCGCCGACCTTCAGGTCGACCGTCGGGTTCTTGCCGTTCAGCTCGACGATGTGCGTTTCCATCACGCCGCCGCGTTCGACCGCGACCAGCGCCGTTGCATAGCGGAACGGCATGCGCACCTGGAAGCGGGCCGTTTCGCCCGGCTCGTAGGACGTCTTCTCCGGAATCACGTCGATCCGGTCGGTGTTGTCGCCGCCGAACCACAGTTCGTCCTCGCGCGTGACCCACACTGACGTCGACGCGTTCGACGTGCGGCCGTCGCCGTCCTTCGCGACCGCGATCAACTGGACGTTGCCGGCCTGTTCGAGCGTCGCGTCGCAGGCCATGCGGCCCTTGTCATCGGTCTTGCCCGAGCACAGCACGCCGAGGTCGCGCGTGTCGCTCTTGTTGTCGTACGCGTAGAAGCCGCCGACCATCCGCTTGCGCGACGACGTCGTGATGCGCGCGACGCCCTTGATCTCGATCGGCACCGACGCGCGCGGCTTGCCTTGCAGGTCGACCGCCAGTGCCTGCACGGGCACGCGCTGGCCGACCGATACCCAGCGGCCCGCCTTGATGCCGGCCACCACCGCGGCCGGCCACAGGATCGTGTCGCCGCGAATCGTCTGCACTTCGCCGTTCGGGTCGGCGAATGTCGCTTCGAGCGCGATGCGCTTCGGTGCGTCGACGTCGGGCAGGCCCTTGAGCGTGACCGAGCCCGCGCCGTTGCGGTCGAGCGTCAGCGGCAGCTTGTCGGCGATCAGCTTCGTCGCGTCGGGATCGTTGTTCGACGCCGACGAATTTTCGCCGTCCTGCGAATCGTCGTCGGCATTGCCGTCGCTCCGGTCGGGGCGGTACGGCGTGAAGCTGAAATCCTCGAAGCGATCCGCGAACGGCGGCGAGGCCCACTTCATCAGCGCCGACACCTGCACCGGCAGGTTCGATGCGCCGCCGCCCGACACGTAGTCGATCTGCACCGCGAGCGGCGCTTCCTTCACGGCGACGAGCGGGCTCTTCTGCGCGTCGCGCGCGCCGATCGACCCCTTCAACACCGGCAGGCGGAACGCCTCGACGCGGAAGCTGCCGCTGTAATAGGTGGCGGTCGGTGCGTCTTCCGGGCCGCCTTCGAGTTCGACGCTGTATTCGCCGAGCTTCGCGGCGGCCGGCAGCGTGAACTGCGTGTCCGCGCTGCGGTCGGCTGCCCACGTGAGCGGCAGCTTGTAGGTCTGGCCCGTGCCAAGATGGCGGATCGTCACGCGCGTCGGGTATTGCGACGGGAACGCGAGGCTCTGCAGCGTCTCGGCACGGATGAAATGCTTCATCGACACGGTTTCGCCGGCGCGCAGCAGCGTGCGGTCGAAGACCGTATGCGCGCGCACGGTCCGTGCGCTGTCCGTGTCGGTCGGCACGTTGAAGCGCCACGATTCGATCCCGCGGTTCCAGCCCGAGCTGACGAACGCCATGTCGGGGCCCGTCTTCGGATCGTTCACGCGGGCCGACACGAAGTAGTCGTCGAAGCGTTGCTCCGAATCGGACGAGCTGCATGCGCGCTTCGATTCGAACGCGCCGTCGATCTTCAGCAGGCCCTGCGCATCGGTCTTGCCGGACGCGATCTCGTCGCCGTTGCAGTCCGATACGCGGATCTGCGCGTTCGGCACGGGCTTGCCCTTGTCGAGCGTCGTGACCCACACGAGGTTGTTCTCGCGGCCCTGTTTCAGGTGCACGCCGAGGTTGGTGACGAGCACCGTGGTGCGCACGTACATGCTCGACGGTTTCGCGAGCAGCGAGCGGCCGAGCGCGGGCGACGCGAGTTCGAGCACGTAGAAGCCGGGCTTGTCGATCGGCACGCCGACGACCTCGAACGGGCGCAGCGCCTTCGGATCCGCTTTCGGCAGCGTCAGCGCCTGCACGCCGGGCTGGCCCTTGAGCAGCGTCAGCGAGCGCACGTCGATGCGGCGATCCTTCGGCGCGGGCGCCTTTTCGCCGGCTTCGCGCGGCACGTAGACGGGGTGCTGGCCCTTGCGTTCGAGCAGGCCGGGAATCTGGCGGTCGATCGAGCCGGCCGTCATCGACCAGTTGTCGAAGCGGTCGACCGTGCGCATCCACTGGCGGATCGCGGTGTCGTCGTCGACCTTCAGGTTCGAGAACTGCGCGCCCTGGGTGTTGAGGCCGTCGATATGCAGGTCGGCCTCGACGTTGCGCAGAGTGACGGGCACGAGCGCGGGCGAATCGGGTTCGGCGAAGCGCTCGACGATCCCGAAGGTGCCCGACGAGAATTTCGCGAGCGGCGGCATCGGCGCGGTGCGCGTCGCGAGCGGGAACAGGTCGGCGTTGGACAGCGAACGGTCGGTCACGTCGCGCAGGCCCGACGGCAATTCGATCGTCAGGGCGGCCTGTTCGGGCAGCGGCGGGTTGAACGTGACGGTGGTGACTTCCTCGCTCTTGTCGTCGGCCGCGAAGGTCGGCGCGAGCGTTCCGTCAGGGCCGCGCAGCTTGATCGCCTCGGCGTTCTTGCGCGAGATCGGTGCGTTGAACGACAGCGTGAGCGGGCGCAGCGGCGTGCAGGGCGCCTTCGCGTTCTCGCGTTCGCACAAGAAGCTCGCGGCGAACGGCGCCCGCACGGTGAAGTCGAAGCGCCGTTCCGTTTCGTTCGGGATCCCGCTCGGGCTCGTGACGCCCTTGCCGTACACGAGCTGCATTTTCGCGCTCGCCGGCAGTGCCTGGGCGCACGACAACGTCAGCACGCGCGCGGCATCCTTCTTCAGACCGAAGTGATCGAGCAGTGCGTTGCGTGCATCGTCGTCGGCGGCCGTGACGGGAATGCGGTTGCCGATGCCGGCTGCTTCGCACCAGATGTTCGCGAGCGCCGAGCGCGGTTCGGCCGGGCCGTTCAGCTTCAGCACGAACACCTGCCGTTCCTCGATCTCGCGCGAGCCGGGGCGGACGTTCACCGGGAACGGGCCGCCCGTCTGGAACGTGAAGCGGCGCGGGCCGCTGGCCGCGTTGCCGGCGACCGAGCGCAACGTGTCGTTGAGCGCGACCGAGCAGCGCACGCCGGGCGGCAGGTCGTTTTCGAAATCGTAAACCCAGGTCTTGTCGTCGAGCCAGTGACCCTGGCCGCGCGCGGCCGTGGAATCGTTGCAGGTGACGCGTGCGGGATTCGGCGCGGAGGCCGAGCCGAACGCGACCATCGGTTCGTCGAACTTGACGACGGTTTGCCGGACCTCGGTGACGGTGCCTTGCGGCGACACGCTCACCGTGCGCGCCGCGCCCGCATGCAGCGACAGCGCGGTGGCGCCGCCGAGCGCCGCGACGGCGCCGATGCGCCAGAGCAGCCGGGTGGTGTGGTTGGTTCGTTTTGCTTTGTTCTGTTTGTCGTGCTGCTTCATCGCTCGATTGCCCTCGGAGGGAAGCTTTCTGTTTGATTGCACGCGATTCTAACCGACCGACCTGCGTGCGCATTGCGCTGCACAGTGTGTCGTCGGCGTGCGACACTGGCGTGCGTGCCGCAGATTTGTCGCGTCAACGACACAAAAAAGCAGCGAAATGTCGATTGTCTCGGATTGCGGAACATTTAATGGACTATAAAAAGATTGTTCGATCCGATTTGTGCGCGTACATTTCAGGTCCGCGCCAATGTTTGAGAAATATCAAGCGTGGTTTTCCCGAATCCGGTGTTCGAGAGAAGGAAACATGCACAACGACAACACTCCCCACTCGCGTCGCACGGGCGACGCAGCCGTAACAGGCATCACACGGCGTCAATGGCTGCAGGGCGCACTGGCGCTGACGGCGGCGGGCCTCACGGGCTCGCTGGCGTTGCGGGCCCTGGCCGACGATCCCGGCACCGCGCCACTCGATACGTTCATGACGCTCTCCGAAGCAGTGACAGGCAAGAAGGGGCTGAGCCGCGTGCTCGGCCAGCGCTTCCTGCAGGCCTTGCAGAAGGGTTCGTTCAAGACGGCCGACGGCCTGCCGCAACTCGCCGGCGCACTCGCGTCCGGTTCGCTGAATCCTGACCAGGAAGCACTCGCGCTGAAGATTCTTGAAGCGTGGTATCTCGGCATTGTCGACAACGTCGTGATTACCTACGAAGAAGCATTAATGTTCAGCGCCGTATCCGATACGCTCGTGATCCCGTCGTATTGCCCCAACAAACCCGGCTTCTGGGCCGAAAAACCGATCGAGAGGCAAGCCTGATGGCCGATACCGATACGCAAAAGGCCGACGTCGTCGTCGTCGGGTCGGGTGTCGCCGGCGCGATCGTTGCACACCAGCTCGCGATGGCGGGTAAATCCGTGATCCTGCTGGAAGCCGGCCCGCGCATGCCGCGCTGGGAAATCGTCGAGCGCTTCCGCAACCAGGTCGACAAGACCGATTTCATGGCGCCGTACCCGTCGAGCGCGTGGGCGCCGCATCCGGAATACGGTCCGCCGAACGACTACCTGATCCTGAAGGGCGAGCACAAGTTCAACTCGCAGTACATCCGCGCGGTGGGCGGCACGACGTGGCACTGGGCCGCGTCGGCGTGGCGCTTCATCCCGAACGACTTCAAGATGAAGACCGTGTACGGCGTCGGCCGTGACTGGCCGATCCAGTACGACGACATCGAGCATTACTACCAGCGCGCCGAAGAGGAACTCGGCGTGTGGGGCCCGGGCCCCGAGGAAGACCTGTACTCGCCGCGCAAGCAGCCGTACCCGATGCCGCCGCTGCCGTTGTCGTTCAACGAGCAGACGATCAAGAGCGCGCTCAACGGCTATGACCCGAAGTTCCACGTGGTGACCGAGCCGGTCGCGCGCAACAGCCGCCCGTACGACGGGCGGCCGACCTGTTGCGGGAACAACAACTGCATGCCGATCTGCCCGATCGGCGCGATGTACAACGGCATCGTCCACGTCGAGAAAGCCGAGCAGGCAGGCGCGAAGCTGATCGACAGCGCGGTCGTCTACAAGCTCGAGACCGGGCCGGACAAGCGCATCACCGCCGCGGTCTACAAGGACAAGACGGGCGCCGACCATCGCGTCGAAGGCAAGTACTTCGTGATCGCCGCGAACGGCATCGAGACGCCGAAGATCCTGCTGATGTCCGCGAACCGCGATTTCCCGAACGGTGTCGCGAACAGCTCGGACATGGTCGGCCGCAACCTGATGGACCACCCGGGCACCGGCGTGTCGTTCTACGCGAACGAGAAGCTGTGGCCGGGCCGCGGCCCGCAGGAGATGACGTCGCTGATCGGTTTCCGCGACGGCCCGTTCCGCGCGACCGAAGCCGCGAAGAAGATCCACCTGTCGAACATGTCGCGCATCAACCAGGAAACGCAGAAGATCTTCAAGAGCGGCAAGCTGATCAAGCCCGACGAGCTCGACGCGCAGATCCGCGACCGTTCCGCCCGCTACGTGCAGTTCGACTGCTTCCACGAAATCCTGCCGCAACCCGAGAACCGCATCGTGCCGAGCAAGACGGCCACCGACGCGGTCGGCATCCCGCGCCCCGAGATCACGTATGCGATCGACGACTACGTGAAGCGCGGCGCCGTGCACACGCGCGAGGTCTACGCGACGGCCGCGAAGGTGCTGGGCGGCACCGAAGTCGTCTTCAACGACGAGTTCGCGCCGAACAACCACATCACGGGCGCGACGATCATGGGCGCGGATGCACGCGACTCGGTCGTCGACAAGGACTGCCGCACGTTCGACCATCCGAACCTGTTCATCTCGAGCAGCTCGACGATGCCGACCGTCGGTACGGTGAACGTGACGCTGACGATCGCGGCGCTTGCGCTGCGGATGTCGGACACGCTGAAGAAGGAAGTCTGACCGTGCGGAAATCTACTCTCACCTTCCTCCTCGCCGGCTGCCTCGCGCTGCCGGGTCTCGTACGCGCGGCCGATGCGGCCGATCCGGCGCTGGTCAAGCGCGGTGAATATCTCGCGGTCGCGGGTGACTGCATGGCGTGCCACACCGCGAAGGGCGGCAAGCCGTTCGCGGGCGGTCTCGGCATGCCGGTCCCGATGCTCGGCAAGATCTACACGAGCAACATCACGCCCGATCCCGATACGGGCATCGGCAACTGGTCGGCCGAGGACTTCGAGCGCGCGGTGCGTCACGGGGTGTCGAAGAACGGCGACAACCTGTACCCGGCGATGCCGTACGTGTCGTACGCGAAGATCAACGACGACGACGTGCAGGCGCTGTACGCATACTTCATGCGCGGCGTCGAGCCGGTCAAGCAGGCGCCGCCGAAGAACGAGATCCCCGCGCTGCTGAGCATGCGCTGGCCGCTGAAGATCTGGAACTGGCTGTTCCTGAAGGACGGTGTATACCAGCCGAAGCCGGCGCAGAGCGCCGAGTGGAACCGCGGCGCGTATCTGGTCCAGGGCCTCGCGCACTGCAGCACGTGCCACACGCCGCGCGGCATCGCGATGCAGGAGAAGTCGCTCGACGAGACGGGCGGCAGCTTCCTGTCGGGCTCGGTGCTCGCGGGCTGGGACGGCTACAACATCACGTCCGACCCCAACGCGGGGATCGGCGGCTGGACGCAGCAGCAGCTCGTCCAGTACCTGCGCACCGGCAGCGTGCCGGGTCTCGCGCAGGCGGCCGGCCCGATGGCCGAGGCGATCGAGCACAGCTTCTCGAAGATGACGGAAGCCGACATCGGCGCGATCTCGACGTACATTCGCACGGTGCCGGCAGTCGCCAGCGGCGACGCGAAGCAGTCGCGCGCGTCGTGGGGCAAGCCGTCCGACGACGGCGAGAAGCTGCGCGGCGTGCCGTTGGCAACGTCGGGCATCGATCCGGCGCGGCTCTATCTCGGCAACTGCGCGACCTGCCACCAGATGCAGGGCAAGGGCACGCCGGACGGCTATTACCCGCCGCTGTTCCACAACTCGACGGTCGGCGCATCGAATCCGACCAACCTCGTGCAGGTGATCCTGAACGGCGTGCAGCGCAAGGCCGGCAGCGAGGACGTCGGGATGCCGGCGTTCCGCCACGAGCTGTCGGATGCGCAGATCGCCGCGCTGACGAACTACCTGACCGGGCAGTTCGGCAATCCGGCCGCGAAGGTGACCGAGCAGGACGTCGCGAAGCTGCGCTGATGCGGCACGTGACGAAGCAGGGCGATAACTGACAAGAGGAGGAGCACAGCACATCGGGTTGTTGCCCGATGCCGGTTGTTGCAGAGCGGGGCGGGCGGCGCTGGCGGCCGCCCGTCCTGGTTCATTCGCAATCCGGTGCGCCGGGGCGGTTCCCGCCACGCGCATCGTTTTCGTTGATCGACACCATGACACCGAATCAACCGTTTCTCGCGTCCCAGCGCGATGTGCTGCTGCTGCTTGCCCGGATCCTGCTCGTGATCCTGTTCATCATGTTCGGGTGGAAGAAGATCGTCGACTTCCCCGGGACCATCGCGTTCATGGGTTCCGAAGGCGCGCCCGCGCCGATCATCTCCGCCGCGATCTCCGTCGTGATGGAGCTGTTCGTCGGGATCGCGATCCTGGTCGGTTTCCAGACGCGGGCGCTCGCGCTGCTGCTGGCGCTCTATACGATCGGCACCGGCATCATCGGCCACCACTACTGGACGATGACGGGCGGCGAGCAGATCAACAACATGATTCATTGCTACAAGAACATCGCGATCGCCGGCGGCCTGCTCGCGCTTTGCGCGGCGGGCCCCGGTCGCTTTTCGATCGATCGCGGATAAACGGACCCGGGGCGCGCGCATGGGGCACGCGCTGGAAGGTCGAGACTCCGAGGGGGCATCATTTTGCGACTCAAACATTTCGCATGGCTGATCGCGGCTGCCACACCGGCGGCCGCTTTTGCACAGACGAGCGTGACGCTGTACGGCCGCGTCGACGGCGGCATCGAATACCTGAACCACATCGCGAAGCCGAATGGCGGCAGCGGGACCCGCTGGAGTGCCGAAAGCGGCGACTGGGGCACCAGCATGTTCGGGCTGAAGGGCATCGAGGATCTCGGCGGCGGGCTGTCGACCGTCTTCAACCTGGAAACCGCGTTCCAGGTGATGAATGGCCAGACGGGCGGCGGCCGCATGTGGTCGCGTCGCGCGTACGTCGGACTGAAGAGCAACACATGGGGCCAGCTGCAGGCCGGCCGCAACCTGTTCATCGACAGCGACGGCGTGTGGGAATTCGACCCGTTCGTGCAGCAGGCGTTTTCGTCCGCATCGCTCGTGCGCGGCCGTAACTGGCAGCAGACCAGCAACAACATCGAATATCACAGCCCGGTGATCGGCGGCTTCGACGTGCAGGCGCAATACGCGTTCGGCAACCAGTCGCGCGGCTTCAACTACGGCGCGGCCGACGATTTCGGCCGCTCGGACGGGATCATGATCTCGTACCACTCGCCGTTGCTCGACGTGCGTGGCATCTACGACGAACTGCGCGACAACAACGGCAAGTTCAGCAACATCTTCACCGCGTCGCGCGAGTATTTCGTTGGCGCGAACGTGAAGGTGTCGAAGTTCAAGATCCAGGGTGCGTATACGCACTACCAGGCGCCGGACAGCCCGGCAGGTGTGGCCGATCGCGCCGATCACTACTGGCTCGGCGCGACTTACACCGCGACGCCGCAATGGGCGGTGACGGGCGGCGGGTACTACGTGAAGGTGGGCGACGGCGGCGGCGATGCGTCGCACGATCCGTCGGGGCACGCGATGATGTACGTGCTCGGCACGACGTACAACCTGTCGAAGCGCACGTTCCTGTACGGGACGGTCGCGTATGTGCGCAACGGCGGCAACTCGAACTTCTCGCTGCTCGCGACGCCGCGCGATGCGACGTCCGGGACGAGTCCGATGACGGGCGAGTCGCAGACGGGGGCGTATGTGGGGATGATGCATACGTTCTGAGGGTAGGCACGCCAGATGCGCAAAAGGCACGGGTGATCGTACCCGTGCCTTTTGCGTTTACAGCGGTGCGAAGCATTGTGGCAAGCATGCCAATCTCGGGCGGTGGAACCGAGGCATCGTATCGGACGCGGCATTTCTCACGTACCCAACCGCACGTTGCTCGACTATCCATTGGCCCGCAGAGGGCGCATGGCTTGCGCGAGCATTGCGTTGCGGGGAGTTCGCGCTCGATGGATTCACGGTTTCTGACGTTTATGGACTGGAGGCTTCGAGGTAAGCGGCGGTTATTCGATTTATCGCTATCTGGCTGGCCCGAGCTACGGTGGGCGCTGTCGGTAGCGAATGCCGTGGCCCACGGGCTGCGTGCCGGTACCGCCTGACGGCATCGATTTGCGCGAAAGCATGACGTAAGCCGCATCCGAGTTCGTTTTGATATGATGAATTCCGGTTCGGTCAGATGTGGCTTGAATCGTGTCTATGCCGAAGGCCTCTGTAGGGGCCAGAAAAATTCTGGGCCGTTTCCTATTTCGAAGAGATACCAATCTGCCGCCCGGCGATGCCCGGCGGCCGTTTTTGTTACTGCACGGGACGGGGTAGCCTGATGTTTTCCGATCTCCTGAACAAGGCACTGCGCACGCAATACGTACAACACGGACGCATTGTCCGCCTCGATACGCCGCTTGGCGAAGACTGGCTGGTCCCGCTTTATGTCCGTGGGCGTGCTTGCCTCGGGCGAGACTTCGAATTCACGATCGACGCAACGTCGACGCGACTCGAAACGATTCAGGCGAGGGCACTGATCCGGCAGTCCGTGACGCTGTGGATTCGGCAGACGAACGGCAGCGAAATGCCGATTCACGGCTACGTGACTGCGTTCAGTCGCTTGGGCGGGGACGGAGCCAACACCTATTACCAGCTCCGATTCAATTCGTTCCTCGCGCTGCTGCGGCTCGGCAGCGACCGGCGCGACTGGATCGAGACTCCTGCGCAACAAACCGTGTCCGATGTGCTTGGGAAGTATCCGCAGGCGGCCGGTAACTTTACGTGGCAACTGAGCCGAGGACTGCGTTCCTATTCCTACCGGATGCAATGGGAATCCGACTGGAACTACGTCCACCGTACATTTGAAGAACTCGGCCTTTTTCCGCGTTTCGATATCGCGCAGGACGGCAAGTCGCACAAGGTCGTCATCATGGACGATCTTTTCTCGGTTCCCGAGTTGAAGCAAGAGACCATTTTGTTTAGCCGCTCGGTGCAGAACGAAGAATTCGATGGTCTTAGCGAGTGGATCGATTCGCAGGAAATTCAGTCGGCCGAACTCGACACAGGCACGTTCGACTACAAGCGCCCGGATCTTTCGAAGCACGTCACGATGCCTGCGTTCGATCTTGACGATGTACCGGGGCTGGGTGAGCAGTACGAATACACCGGGTCGCATACGTGGTCCGATCGCGACATGGGCGAGGCTCGGGCAAACGTTGTCACCGAGGAATGGCGCTCACGCGCGCAACGCTTCTACGGTGTGGGCGCATTGCGTTGCGCATGGCCTGGCCGCTATGGGGTGCTGACCGGGCACCCGGTGCATGACGCACAACCGGATCAGGATCGCGAAATGGCGATTCTTTCGGTGAACTGGCTCATCCAGAATAACGTGCCGGGACTCGAGAACCTGATGCGTTTTCGCAGGAGCCTGCGCGCTGAAGTCGAGCAAGCGCGCGCGAGCGGTGCGGGTTCGTCCGTACGCCATGACGACGGCGGCGTGGGATTCTTCCACGTCGAAATCGAGGCGCAACGGCGCCGCGTCGCGTTTCGTAGTCCGTTCGAACACAAGAAGCCGATCATGCAGCTTCAGACGGGCATCGTCGGCGGTCCCGAGGACGAAGAGATTTATACGGATGCGATGCTGCGTGCGAAGGTGCGGCTGACGTCCAATCGACTCAATGACGGCGACCAGAACGTGTCGGCGTGGATACGTGCGGCGATGCCCGATGCGGGCCACAAGCGCGGCGGCATGTTCCCGCTGCGCAAGAACGACGAAGTCTTGATTGGCTTCATCAACGGCGATTGCGATCGTCCCGTGATCCTGTCCAGAATGCACGGCGGCGAAAGCATGCCCGAATGGCACACGCACGGGCTGACTTCGGGCTTGCTGTCGCGCGAGTACGGCGGTGAAGGTTATAACCAACTGATGATGGACGACGCCAGTGGGCAGAACCGCGTGCATTTGTACTCGACGAGTTATAGCTCCCATCTGCACCTGGGCTATCTGATCCAGCATTCGGGCAACACGCGCGGCGCGTTCATCGGGCAGGGCTTTGACCTCAAGTCATTGGGCTACGGTGCGGTGCGGGCCGAACAAGGGCTCTACGTTTCGACGCAACCTGCAACTACACAACCGCTGAGTGCGACGGCGGCGTCCGAACAGCTTACCCGCGCCGAAGCAATGCTGGCGACGACGTCGAAGGCGAGCCAGACGAATCGGGCGCAGAGTCAGCAAGACGGCCACGATGCACTGAAAACTTTCACGGACGCAACGCAGCACCCGGTGGCTGGCACGACCAAGGGCGGCCGCACGGCAGGCGGCGGCACGGGCAACGCGAACGGCTTCGCGAAGCCGATCATGCTGCTGTCGAGTCCGGAAGGCATTGCCGCATCGACGCAAGGGTCAGCGCATATCACGGCAAACAAGCAAACCAACGTGGTTGCCGGGGAAGACATCAACCTTGCAGCCGGTCGGGCGTTGCTCGCCAGTGTGTTGGAGCAAATCAGCCTGTTTGCGGAAAAACTCGGTGTCAAGATCTACGCGGCGAGCGGCCCGATAGACCTTCAGGCGCAGAATGATTCAATGAGTTTGGCCGCTTCGCAAGATGTGAAGATTACGGCGGGCAAGAAGATGTATCTGTCGGCCGATGAAATCTGGATCGGTGCGAACGGTTCGTATATCAAGCTGACGGCGAACATGATCGAGAACGCAACGTCGGGACAGATTGTAGAAAAGTGCGCGAATTGGGAGAAAGCAGGAGCGGCAAGCGGCACCTTGCAAAACCCGCTGCATTCGTCGCCGGTATCGGTCGACGGCGGGCGTTTTACGCTGTTCTCCGGTTGAGTCGCGCGGCCGGTATAGCGGCAACATAAGAAATTCTGAAAACCGAATCCGAGTCGGGAATCATGAGCAACAAGACAGCGCCTAAAAAGAAGCACCATCCAGCGGCCGCTCCTCACTCGGCCCCCAAGCACGCCGAGCCGGTTGATAGGCCGCTGAGTTGGGCCTACCCGTTCACGCCCGCAGACAAGAGCGACGCGGCGGACCCGATGACGTATTTCAAGGCGCTCGCGAAGTGCGGGACCGGCTTTTTTCCGTTGGGCATCAGTGGCATGTGGCATGGGGGCGTGCACTTCGACGAAGGCAGTGCGCAAATGCTGACGCAGGATAGCGGCGTGCGCGCAATTGCGGACGGTAAGATCGTCGCGTACCGGCTGAACACGAAATACGAGGAAACGAAGTACCCGGACAATAGTCTGGCGCACTTCTCGACCGGTTTTGTACTGGTCCGGCATGAACTGAAACTGCCGCCGAAGCCAGCACCGAAAGAGCCTGCCAAACCAGCGTCGGCTCCTGCGTCGGCTCCCGCGCCCGCATCGACCACCGCCGCGCCTCCCACACCCGCGTCCGCTCCGGCCGATCACGCGCCAGCAAACAGCAAACCGGGGAACGACAAACCCCTCGTGTTCTTCAGCCTGTACATGCACACGATGGATTGGAACACCTATCAAAAATCGCTTGGACAAGCGAAAACCGACCGGCATCCGAATCAAGTACCTCTCTCGCCGATGTCCTATTGGGAAGGCGACCGCTATTATCGGGTGGGCGACAAGGCGAAGGACAAGCAAGCCGTTCCGAAGCCGAAAGCGCCTGCGCAGCCGCCTGCGAGGCGCACCGATGGGGCCGACGATCTGCCGATTAACAATACGAACGAGAACGCACCGCCGCCCGTCGATACCGATCAGGATGTCGCCCTGCCGCCGCCCGAGACGGGATTGCATATTCGAGAATTGCCGAACGGCAAGAGCAAGATTATCGGGATATTACCGACCGGGGCCGAAATCATTGCGGGCGAAGGCGATCCCGCCCACCCGGACTGGATCAAGATCAAGTCCATCAAATCGGGCACGGTTTTGTCTGCGGAAGTTGGTAAGCCGGTGTCTCCCCAAGCGCAGTGGAGCTACGTGTTCAAAGGGGAACTGGACGCCGTTGTCGATCCGCAGCCGCTTGATACGGTCGTGATCCTGAAGGAGCCGCAACGTGTCAAAGCGGGCGAAGTCGTCGCGCATGTCGGCCAGTATCAATGGCCCATGAAAGCCAGTCCGATACCGCCGAAGCCGAACTACCCGATGCTGCATCTCGAAGTATTCGCGGGGCCGGACCTGAAGGACTTCATCGATCGAAGCCGCGCGCGTGCGAAAGAATTGAACGAGAAAAACAAACCGCTTCTGGAAATCGAGCCGGGGGCCAAACTGGTCAGCGAAATTCCCACGCCCGATCAGAAACTGACTCAATCGGGGTTGAAGCTCGTGCCGATAGGCGATGTAAAAAAGGGTTCGCGCTGGATCAAGGTGCAGCCCAAGAGCGTGACTAACGTGCCCGCGAAAGGCAAACAGAAGGCCCAACAAAAGTTAGCGGACGTTGGCAATCCGCTGTGGGTCGAAAGCAGTCTGGCGAACACGATCAGCACGACGAACGTTGCGGGATGGCAGAACTTTCCGCTGGACGTTTCCAAGGCAAGCGGACCGGGCGCGGACTTCCGTGACGTGCTGCGTCGTACTGAACTCGACAAACTCGGTGAGGGCAATGTCGCGGTCGACGACAAGGGCCATCATTGGTGGAACATCACGGTTGGCTCGAAGGACGGCTCCGGCCTGACTGGCTGGGTGTGCGACACCGATCACCCTCACGTACAGCTTCGTAGCCCTTGGGAATGGCCGGGTTTCGAATTGGTGGACAACGGCAGCGTCAACCCCGCCGACATGTTCAAACGTCATATTCATACGACCGAGCAGTATATGGCGGACGAGGAAGGCACTGAGTTTTTGGGGGAAACTGCGAAGGTCAACGCTGGCGAACTCATCACAAAGATTGAAAAGGCGATCGATACGGACCACGACGGAAAGGTGACGGCGCAAGAACTGAAACACGCGCTGGAAACTCCGTGGATGGCCGAAGCGGTGTCGCATCTGGTCGTGCGTAACGAAACCGAATGGGGTGGCGGTCTGGGCAAGTGGGAAGAACTCACCCCGCTCATGCAGAAGCAGACCGAGATGTGGAAGACGGAACTTGAACGGCTCGCGAAGCTTCAGTGGTGGGAGCAAATCAAGGGCGTCGACGGCTTCCCCGCGGACCTTTCTCCTTGGCATCTTCATCCGATTGGGTTGATCGGGAATTTCACGGCGAAAGAGGTGACCATCGGTCACGCTCTTTCTGACGATGGGTTATGGTTTATATTTTCACACGAGGCGCAGGCTGGCACGACTAATCGATTGCATTGGCCCGGCGGAGCAAGCGGAGTTACGTTGGGAGCTGGATATGATATGAAGGGGCGCAGCGAGGCAGGGATTGCTGCGGATATGAAAGCCATTGGCCTGTCTGACGAAGCCGCCGCAGGTATCGCGAAGGCTGCGGGAAAACAGGATTCTGACGCCAATGATTTCGCAAAAAATAATCGAAACTTGGTCGATCTGACCCATGAGCAAGAGGTCGGTTTACTGCGCCATACCGTCAAGCCATATGAGGAAATGGTCCGGCGCTCAATAAAAATCGAACTCTCTCAGAATCAATTTGATGCACTTGTCAGCTTTGCCTACAACCCTGCGGCGCGATGGGACAGTGTGACGAATTTGATTAACGATGGAAAAGTTGACGCTGCAATGAGTAAGATTAAAGAGGGCATTAAATCAAAGGGAACGGTGCTTCCCGGTCTCGTGCACAGACGAGATGATGAAGTGAATTTGTATCAAGAAGGGCGATATGAAATGAACGGTGTGCCGATTAATCATGAATGATCGAACTTGTAAGTCCATAGGGGGTGGCATGTTGATAAGATTGCGAGAAATTTTTAAACTGATGTGGGTTGGGTTATTTATTTTTCTCCAGTCGTTGCAAGCTATTGCTGCCGAATGGAATCCAGTCATTGAAGGTCGGTGGGAAGTAGAGTCGGTGCACTTGAATGCTGATGCGGAGTGGACTCCAAGCTACGGATGGAATGATCCAAGGTTGGTAGGAAGGCTGTTCGTTTTTAAAAAAAATCAGATATGGACTGACGCCCCTGAAAATCAATCTTGTGCCGAAATAAATAGCAAAACCTCACAAACTAGCTTGCGCGAACTGATTTCATCAAGCATGTCTGGATTTGGAAATCCAGCAATAAATGCTACCGAAAAAAATTACAAAATTGATATTCCGGGATCAACGGCGGTTGATGTTATTCGGGTCTTTTGTGGTGCTCAGCCATGGCAAGGAAGTTTGGGGGCATCAAATAAAGAAAGTGGTGCGTGGATGTTTTCTCCTAGTTCCGGAAAACTTCTGCTGCGGTGGTATGGGGAAACGATTCTCACTCTAAAACGGGTTCGCGATAACGCGAAGCCTAATCCATCTTTCAACTGTAACAAGGCAAAGAGTGAAGTGGAGATGGAGATATGCGGCTCATATGAGCTTTCATCGTTTGATAAAAGCGTTGCTACATCGTTTTCACAATTGATCGAGCAAAGAAAATCGGCCGGGGAGTCGCTGGGCGACGCAATTGGCCAACAAAGAGAATGGCTTTCGAAGCGAAATTTATGCGGCAAAGATGCTACCTGTATTCTTGATGCAATGAAGGCGCAGCTTCTAAAGCTTGACGGCATGGGTCGAAATTAGCGAAAACTATCTAGGTCATTTCATGATGAACTTGATTCGCGTCGGTGACGACACTGACCACGGCGGCAAAGTCGAAACGGGCTCATCGACCATGAAATTCGATGGTCGCTATGTCGCTCGCAAGGGCGATCGCGTGTCGTGTCCGCAGCATCCCGACGTGTCACCGAACCTCATCGAGGAAGGCGATGAATCGATGAAGGACAACGGCATTCCGATTGCTCGACACGGCCATCGAGCAACATGCGGCTGTCACCTGATTTCGAGTCTTGTGTAACGCTACAACAGCGGCGCGAGGCCCGGCCGCGTCGGGCAACGAACGATCACGGAGCCGTCGTTCTTCGATAGCACGACGAGCTGCGTAAAGCTATTGGCTGGCGCGTACCGCGACAGGTATAGGTCGAGCTGAAGGATCAGCGTACCCATGCTGTTTTCAATGAACGCGCTCTCATCTGCCGCCATCACAATTTCGAAGCCTCTCACTAGGGCCGAATGCGGCTTGATTGCCAGTAGTCTCTCGACGACGTTTCGCTTGACGAACGAAATCACCCCGACGTGTTCGGCGCGTCGGTCGCTCGGTGCAAGTTGGCGCATAAGTTTCACGAAGTCCGGCCACCCCCCGCGTGTCAACTGCGTCAGGTTGGCTGTCGTCAGTGCGAGCACGCGCCACTGCGCTTCCGACTCACGGGACGCGCTATAGGTCGGCGTCGGCTGTTTCAGCAGCGTAATCCAGCAAGGCACTTGATCGTTTTCGTTTTTCAGATCGCCCTTGAGGGAGCCGATCCGCATCCGCGATGGCCAGTCGCGATTCGTGCAGGTGAGGTCTGCACTCAATTGCAGCGGTGTTTTCGCCACCGCTGTCCCGTCCGCGCGTAGCAGTACGAGCGACGTTTCACGTCCGGGGTGATGGATTGCCGCGTAGGGATCGTGGCGCGTGATCCAGAACCGTTCGCCGGCCCCGACGCCCCACGCATTCAGCGGCGGAATAGCGGTCCCGTCTGACAGATCGCGAACCGCATCAACCGAATAGATGCCGCGTATGTCTGGTCGGCTCGGTTTCGGCACTACGGGATAATCCGCGACGATTTCGCCGCGCGACGACTTCACTCCCATATGCTTAAAAAGGTTCACGATTGGCGTACAGAACAATCCCATGTTGTCCGCCGATAGCGGGGTGAGCGCTTGCGCGACCCGCGAATCGGCGTGCATACCTTCGATCGCCAAATGCAGGGTTAATCGCAGCGCGCGATTCATTTGGTCGGGTTTAAGATATCGGCGTAAATGAATGTCGACAAAATCGAACTTTTCCGGAAATCCGACGTATTCCAGCAGCGGTTGAACCAGCGGCGAATTTTGCGACGGCAGCAGCATATCGTTCGGGCCGAACCCGACCGGCGTGACCGGTATCCCTGCAATTGGCAACCACCGTCCACTGTCGTCCGCTTCGATAAATGCGCCCCGGACGCGTAGCAGGACCGTATCCAGCAGCGCGACGACGGTCTGGCGTTCTCCAGCGAAATGGACGCGCAGCGTGTCGGGCGAAACGGCGCCGAGCGGCGAGGCGGCGACCGTCGGCTCAATCGTGATGGAGATGAAGCTGGTTGTGTTCGGCGGCAATGCGACTTGTGCCGGTGCGACGGTGCTGCGCGAGAATCGAGCGTTTGCGATGCGGATCGGCGCAAGCGTTACGTCATAAGCGGTTCGAAAGCGAACTTCCCCGCCGCGCGACGTGAGCTCCATGCCACGCGGCAAGACGACCGGCTTGCCTGGTAATTCCTTGATCGGATCGAAGCGAGCGATCGAACATGCGGGGAACGGTCGCAAGTAGTGCGGGTGCAAGACATGAAGCAGCGCTTCGGTGAACTTCGGTGCGCCGTCGTCCAGGTTGGCCCGGATTTCGGCTGCAATCAACGCGAATGCCTGCATCATCCGCTGGACGTGCGGGTCGTCCGTCTGTCCGCCTGTAAAGCTCAGGCGGGCGGCAATTCGTGGATATTCGTTGGAGAAGGTTGCGAACTGATTTTCCAGCTTCGCCAGTTCCTGTTCATAGTAGCCGCGCAGCTTGTCGTGCATATTCAACGTCGTCAGGCCCTGCAGGTCACGACGTGCGTCGTCTTATCCAACGGTCATCGTAGTCGAATCTTCATTCTCCGAGTTCTCGCAGCCCAATAGTCCGACGCCAAAATATGAGTCCGATGCGATTACGGTAACTGCACGACGGCGGGAAAAAGCCGCTTACGTTCGCATGCGATTGATATTCAGTAACCGATATTGATGGATTTTGGCGTCAGCCGTCGTTCCTTCAATCTCGGCGTGAATATGTTTCGCACTGTGAAATTCGAGAGGCGGCTCGTCGAGATAAAGTCGAGGCGGCAGCCGCCGACGCGGGACGGGATCGGCAGGGTGATGTTGGCGAGCACGCGTTTCTCTTCGTATGGACGTTCGAGGCCGTAAAGCATCCCCGCATGTGTGTCGTTGATGGACAGTGCGCGTTGAAGATAGCGGATCGGCCATCGCGTTCTCGAGAGTGATCGGTATGGACGGAGACGCGGAAAGACCCCGTCTGGAACCTGCGGGGCCAATGAGGCGTATTGCTGAGAGACGTCGAGTATCTCGGCGGCAGCGATGCGTCGCACGCTCCGTCGGGGCACGCGATGATGTGCATGCTCAGTGCTGACGTTATCGCAACGCGCTCTCTCGCGCGCCCCAGTCCGATCGGCGCGTCGTGCGTCAAAACCCGCACAGCTCGGTCGTCGTCAGTGTCGCGAACGGGCCGCCAAGCGTCGCGTTGTGATGCGCGATGATCCGCTCGGCCGGTAGCTCCGGCGTGTCCATGCAGGTGTGCGCATCGGTCACGAGCACCGCGCGAAAGCCGTGATCGGCGGCGGCGCGGCAGGCCGTATCGACGCAGTATTGGGTCTTCATGCCCGCGATGACGATCTCGCCGATGCCGGCTTCGCCCAACCATTCCGCGAGCCGCGTACCCGCGAAGCAGCTCGACTGTGTCTTGTCGAACACGATGTCGCGCGTCGTATCGATCGCGAGTTCCGGCGCCAGCGCGGTCAGCGGCGTTCCGGGTGCGATCGGCGAACCGGCGGGCCCGGTGTGACGCACGGCGAACACCGGCGCGCCGGCTTCATGCGCGCGACCGATCAACCGGTTGATGTTCGCGAGCACGCGTTCGCCGTCGTATGGCTGCTCGGGGCCGTGAAACAGGCCGACCTGCATGTCGACGACGAGCAGTGCACGTTTCGGGGAAGGAACTTCGGACATTGCGTTTCTCCTGAGTGACCGATACGGACGGAGAAACGACAAGACCCCGTCCGGAACCGGCGGGGCCTGTGAGGGATGGCGCTAAGACCTTGCGCGCACTCGCCGCACGAGCCCGCCGAAGGCGGTCGTGCGTGTCGTGGTCGAAGAGGTGGTCGTGATGTGGCGCATGAAGCGATCATGCACGATGCGCGCGCGTCACGTCAATCGCGCATCGGGCATCGGCCACCGGTCAGTCGAGTGCCTTCCCGGCCTTCTCGTCCATAAAGCGCACGGCAAGCAGCGTCATCGCGCCACAGCCGATCGCGTACCACGCGGGTGCGTTCGGGTTGCCGGTCGCCGCGATCAGCCACGTGACGAAGAATTGCGCGAAGCCGCCGAAGATCGCGACGCCGACGCTGTACACGAGCGCACCGCCGGTCGCGCGCACCGCGCGCGGGAACAGTTCGCCGAGCATCGCGCCCGTCGCGCCGATGTTGATCGCATGCACGATCGACAGCGCGGCGATGATCGACAGCAGCGATGCGGCGCCCGGCCAGCGGTTCAGCGCGATGAACGCCGGGTAGATCGCGGCCATCAGCACGATCCGCGTCCACCAGACGATCCGGTTGCGTCCGTAGACGTCGGACAGGTGGCCGCCGATCGGCGTCACGAGCATCAGGATCGCGCCGGCGACGCAGCCGGCCGTCATCGACAGCCACGTCGGCAGGTGCAGCACCTGCACGCCGTAGATCGCCATGTAGAACACGATGATGTAGTGGATCGACGTGCCGCCGATCGTCACGCCGAGGCCCGCGAACACGGCCTTGCCGTGATGGCGCAGCACGTCGGCGAGCGGCAGCGAGGCGACCGGCTCGTCGTGCGCGGCGGCCGGCACTTCCTCGACGGTGCGGCGCAGCCAGTAGCCGAGCGGCACGAACAGCGTGCCGATGATGAACGGCACGCGCCAGCCCCAGCTTTCGAGTTGCGCGGCATTCAGCGTCGACGTCAGCGCGACGCCGGTCAGCGCACCGGCGAGCGCGGCGAGCCCCTGGCTCGAGAACTGGAACGATGCGTAGAAGCCGCGACGATGCTGCGGCGCCTGTTCGAGCAGCAGCGTCGTCGACGCGCCAACTTCGCCGCCCGACGCGAACCCTTGCAGCAAGCGTGCGAGCACGAGCAGCAGCGGTGCGGCGAGCCCGATCTGCGCGAAGGTCGGCGCGACCGCGATCGTCGCGGTGCCGAGCGCCATCAGCAGCAGCGTGAGGATCATCGCCTTCTTGCGGCCGGCGCGGTCGGCATACATGCCGATCACGAGCCCGCCGAGCGGCCGTGTGACGAAGCCGACACCGAAGCTTGCGACCGCAAGCATCAGTTGTCCGAATGATGAATGCACGGGAAAGAACAGCTTGCCGATCAGGATCGCGAAGAAGCTGTAGACCGTGAAGTCGTAAAACTCGAGCGCGTTGCCGACGGCGGCGGCCGCGATCAGCCGGCGTTTCTTCGCGGCGGTGCGTGCATCGACCGGCGTGCCGGCGAACGAAAGGGCGGACGTTTCCATGTGGGGCTCCCCGGTTGGGCGCGAAACGATGGGATGAAGGGCCGTCAGGCCGCGAGCCAGGCTTCGGCGATGCGGACCCAGTAGCTCGCGCCGATCGCGAGGATGTCGTCGTTGAAGTCGTAGCCGGGGTTGTGCACCATGCAGCCGCCCTTGCTGCCGATCCCGTTGCCGATGAACGCGTAGCAGCCGGGGCGTGCTTCGAGCATGAACGCGAAATCCTCGCTGCCCATCAACGGCGCGGTGTCGGTTTCGACGCGTTCGGCGCCGAGCATCTGGCGCGCGATGTCGGCCGCGAACGCGGTCGGCTCCGCGTGATTGACGAGCACTGGGTAGCCGTAGTCGTAGTCGACTTCCGCCGTGATGCCGAAGCTTTCCGCCTGGCCTTTCGCGAGCGCTTCGATGCGGCGCGCGAGCAGCGCGCGCACGTCGGCGTTCAGCGCGCGCACCGACAGCTTCATCGTGACGGTTTCGGGAATGATGTTGAACGTCTCGCCGGCCTGCACGCTGCCGACCGTGATCACGGCCGCATGCTGCGCATCGACCTCGCGTGCGACGATCGTCTGCAGCGCGACCATGATGCTGCCCGCGGCCGACATCGGGTCGCGCGCGAAATGCGGCATCGCGCCGTGGCCGCCGACACCGCGCAGCGTGATCGTCACGCGGTCGGCCGACGCCATCGCGGCGCCGGTGCGGAAGGCCATGTCGCCGGCCGCGCGGCCCGGCATGTTGTGGATGGCGAAGATCGCGTCGCACGGGAAACGGTCGAACAGGCCGTCGTCCATCATCGCCTTCGCGCCGCCGAAGTTTTCCTCGGCCGGCTGGAAGATCAGGTTCAGCGTGCCGGAGAACTGACGCGTGGCCGCGAGGTGGCGCGCCGCGCACAGCAGCATCGCCGTGTGACCGTCGTGGCCGCATGCATGCATCTTGTTCGCATGGCGGCTCGCATACGGCAGGCCCGTGGCCTCCGCGAGCGGCAGTGCATCCATGTCGGCGCGCAGCCCGATCGTGCGTGTGCCTTGCCCTTCGCGCAGCACGCCGACCACGCCCGTCTTGCCGATGCCGCGATGCACTTCATACCCCCAGCCGGTGAGCAACTCGGCGACGAGATCGCTCGTGAGCGTTTCCTCGAATGCGAGCTCGGGGTGAGCGTGGATGCGGCGGCGCACTTCGACCAGCTCGGGCGCGATCGCGGCGATACCGGGGATGACGGGGTTCACGGCTTGCAGCATGGTCTCTCCTGTGGGGCAGGTGGGGCGTTTGACGCACCTATGACGAGCAAGCATATAAATTTCTTTTGTGTACCAGAAGCTGATAAATTGCTTTGGTGCTCACCATCGGTTGCCGCTCGGGAATACCCTGAGCCGGCTTATGCCGCGCAGCACAGGGTTTCCACGGATCACGCGTCGCCGCCATGAAATACCATCAGCTGAAAGCGTTCGTCACCGTCGCGGAAGAGGGGAGCATTCGCGCGGCCGCGCGGCGCCTGAACGTGTCGCCGGCGGCGCTGACGAAGGCGGTCAAGGAGCTGGAGATCGCGCTCGGCGTATCGCTCGTCGTGCGCACCGCACGCGGCGTGCAGCTCACCGCGTTCGGCCAGCAGTTGCAGGTGCGCGCGCGGCTGATCGTCGCCGAAATGCAGCGCGCCCGCGACGACATCGAGCAGGCGCAGGGTGCGATGACGGGCTCGGTCGCGGCGGCGATCACGCCGGCCGCCGCGGTGACGATCCTGCCCGACGCGTTTCGCGCATTCCGGCGGCGCTTCCCGGTGGCGCGCGTCAACCTGATCGAAGGGTTTCCGGGCGTCGCGCTGCCGCGCCTGCACGATGGCTCGCTCGATTTCGCGGTGGCCGTCGTCGTGCCCGAACTGCTGGCGGCCGAATTCGATCACGCGGAGCTCTATGCGAGCCGGTCGCTGATCGTCGCGCGCAAGGGGCATCCGCTCGCATCGGCCACGTCGCTCGCCGATCTCGTCGAAGCCGACTGGCTGATGAACCCGTCGCCGGAAAGCTCGACGCAGGTGCTGTTCAATTCGTTCGTCGCCTACGGGCTGCCGGTGCCGGCGCGTGTCGTCGAATGCCCGAGCTTCGGGCTCGCGCGCAGTTTGATGATGGAATGCGACCTGATCGCGTCGATGCCCGAGCAATTGTTGCAGGCCGAGTGGGCGCGCGACCAGCTCGCGGTGCTGCCGATCCGCGAGCGCCTGCCGGGCGTCTCGGTGCAGGTCATCACGCGCCGCGACAGCCCGCTGACACCGGCAGCGGCGATGTTGCTCGACTGCCTGCGTGATTCCGCGCGGCGCAAGGGGCTGCGGTGAACCGTCGCCCGCGGCTGGCGATCTTCAATGCATCGTTATCCTGACGATTGGCCGTGCGGCATTGTCATCATCCGGCGGGCACGTGGCTTGCGCCGCGGGCACGCCATTCGGGCGCATGCCGCGCGAGCCGGTATCATAGCGGCCGGCCCGCCGCTTCGGCCGGCCTCCAACAACATCGCCATCCGGCATCCAGCAATCAGAGGCATTTCATGACCAGTGCAACCCAATTCGACAACGTATCGGTCGTCAAGCGCGCGAACGTCTATTTCGACGGCAAGTGCGTGTCGCATACCGTGCTCTTCCCGGACGGCACGCGCAAGACGCTCGGCGTGATCCTGCCGTGCGCGCTCAACTTCGGCACGGACGCCCCCGAATTGATGGAAGTGCAGGCCGGCAAGTGCCGCGTGAAGCTCGACGGCAGCAGCGAATGGCAGACCTACGGCGCGGGCGAATCGTTCTCGGTGCCGGGCAAGAGCCGCTTCGACATCGAAGTGCTCGAGACGCTCGATTACGTCTGCAGCTACCTGTAACACGCAGCCGCGCAGCAAAAGAAAAGCCCCGCCGAAGCGGGGCTTGTCGCAAGCGGATGGCGCAAGGCCATCCGAAGCGCCTGTTCTCGTTACAGGCAGGCGTTGATGTCGCCGGCCGACGATGCATCGCCACCGCGGAAACCCACCCAGGTCTTCGCATTGGCGGCGTTGGCCGGGCGCACGACGGCCGCGGCGCCATTCGGCGGCTGCTGGCCCGGCGCATACACGGCCATGGCGAGGCCGTTCGCGAGTTCATACTGCGACGTCACTTGTTGCTGTGACTTGTCGGCCCAGGTCTTGGCGATGCACTGCGCGACCTGGTCGGCGGGTTTCTGGCTTTGTCCCACGTTTTGCAGGGCAGAATCGGCTGCATGAGCAGAAAATGCCACGGTCAATGCGATGAGCGGTAAGTATTTCGCGTTCACGTTATCTCCCTCGAGTCGTGATTGATTGAGTGGGATGCGCAGCAGGACTGCGTAACAGTGAGATCGCATTGGGCGAGCACGGTTCCGGCTATTCCGAAACAAGTTGTTAACGCGCTTGCCAAACGGCGGCTCCGATGCTGTGCACTTTGCTGCGGCGCGGCATGCATCGTGTGCGGCACGATGTCATGCGCTGCATGGTCGACGCGCTGCCCGGTCGTGTGGTGCCGGTCGCGGCGATCGGCATGCGTGTGCATGCCGTGCCGCTACTCTTTATTTGATCGCGAAGTGGAATGGCTAATTGATGGCCCCGTCGCATGAGCACCATGATGACAAACTTTCGTCAGTCGAATTGTTAACCAACTTTAAACACGAGAATGGGCAGGTGCGATGCGGCACGCGAGGGCGTGCCGCATCGAGCGGAAGCGGTGATGCGAGGGTGCCGCGCGGTGGGTCAGCCGGCCTTGCGCGTGCCGATGTCGCGCAGGTTGGCCGGGACGATCGGGCGGAAGCGCTCGCGCTTCTGTTCGTCGTCGAAGTGCTGGAGGGCGGGCTTGATCAGGTCGCTGCGCGACACGATGCCGGTGATGCGCAGCGATTGCTCGTCGGCGACGACGGGCAGGCGTTCGAGGCCGAGCATCGCGAGTCGCGACGCGACGACGCGGCACGTTTCATGCGCCTGCGCCACCGCAGGCGCGCGGTTGGCGAATGCGTCCGCGATCGGCGTGTCGGCTGCGGCCTGTGCGCGCTGCGCATCGAGCGTCGCGCGATCGACGAGGCCCAGCAGGCGGCCGTTCTGCACGACCGGGTACGCACGGTGCGTCTGCTTCGCGCCGAAGTACTGCGACTCGACGGCATCGAGCGTCGCTGCGCCGTCGATCGCGACGAGCAGGTCGGCCGACGTCATCACTTCGCCGATGTCGTGCCGCTCGAGCGGATCGACGCCGTATTCGCGATAGATGTGATAGCCGCGACGCGCGATCTTTTCCGTCATGATCGAGCGCTTCATCACGATGGTCGCGAAACCGTGCGCGACGAGCGTCGCCGCGAGCAGCGGCAGCAGTGCATTCGCGTCGTGCGTGAGGCCGAATGCGAACACGATCGCGGTCAGCGGGGCGCCAAGCGTCGCGCCGAGCGTCGCGGCCATGCAGACGAGCGGCCACAACGCCGGGTCGCCGCCCGGCAGCATCGGCGACAGCACGGTGCCGAGGCCGGCGCCGAGCATCAGCAGCGGGGCGAGCACGCCGCCCGACGTGCCCGAGCCGAGCGCGATCACCCACATCACGGCCTTCACGATCAACAGCGCGAGCGCGATCTTCAACGCGATGTGCTGATGCAGCAGGTCGCCGATCACGTCATAGCCGACGCCGAGCGCGCGCGGCTCGAGCCAGCCGCCGATGCCGATCACGATCGCGCCGAGCGCGGGCCACCACATCCAGTGCACCGGCAGCTTCGCGAAGGTGTCCTCAACGCGATAGAGCGCCGCCGACAGGCCGCACGTGAGCATGCCCGACAGCAGGCCCGCGACGATGCACGACAGCAGCGCGACGGGCGTCGGTGCGGCGGTGGTCAGCGGAAACAGCGGATCGACGCCGAAGAACACGGCGCGGGCGAAACCGGCCACCGCGCAGGCGAGCGCGACCGGCAGGAAACTGCGCGGACGCCATTCGAACAGCAGCAGTTCGACCGCGAGCAACACGGCGGCGACCGGCGTGCCGAACACGGCCGTCATGCCGGCGGCCGCACCGGCGACGAGCAGCGTCTTGCGCTCGGCGGCCGTGACGTGCACGCACTGCGCGATCAGCGAGCCGAGCGCGCCACCCGTCATGATGATCGGGCCTTCGGCGCCGAACGGGCCGCCGCTGCCGATCACGACGCCGGACGACAGCGGCTTGAGGATCGCAACCTTCGGCGACATGCGGCTCTTGCCGAACAGGATCGCCTCGATCGCTTCGGGAATGCCGTGGCCGCGGATCTTTTCCGAACCGAAGCGCGCCATCAACCCCACGATCAGCCCGCCGATCACCGGCACGACGATCACCCATGCGCCCAGCGCGTTGTTCGCCGGCGAGCGGTCGGCGAACGAGAACTGCTGGTAGAAGAACAGGTTCGTGAACAGGTGGATCAGGCTCAACAGCACGAATGCGGCCAGCGTGCTGAGCAGGCCGATCCCGGCGGCGAGCAACGCGATCCTGGGCAGGCGATCGTTGGTCGCGAAATCGCGTTTGTGTGGTGCGTTCATCGGAGTGGAAAGAGCAGGGGTCAGTAATCGATCTGGGGAACCTGGAACGCGTCCTTGAGTGACTTCAGCTCGGCGCGATGCATGGCCGCGAGACGCGCGAGCAGCGTTTCGCCGGCTTGCTCGAGGTGAACCTCGACCTGCCGGCGGTCCGCTTCGCTCGTCTTGCGCTTCACGAGGCCGAGCGCTTCGCAGCGCGTGACCAGCGCGACGACGCCGTGATGCTGCGCCTGCAGGCGTTCCGCGAGCTCGCCGATGGTCGCCCATTCGCGATGCGGATAGCCCTTGATGTGCAGCAGCAGCAGGTATTGCAGCGGCGTCACGCCTTCGCTTTGCGCGGCGCGTTCGGAGAAGCGCTCGAAGCGGCGCATCTGGTAGCGGAACTCGGAGAGTTGCTGGAAATCGCTTTTCGCCAGCGCGCGTCGGGTATCGTTCATCGGGGCGGTCGGACAGTCAGTTTCGGTGGCGTAAAATATATCACAACATGATATAAGCGGCCGAAATTTGGCGAGCAGAACGCACTCCGCGC
This sequence comes from Burkholderia sp. HI2714, assembly GCF_002223085.1. Taxonomy (NCBI): domain Bacteria; kingdom Pseudomonadati; phylum Pseudomonadota; class Betaproteobacteria; order Burkholderiales; family Burkholderiaceae; genus Burkholderia; species Burkholderia sp. HI2714. Next base: position 122,045 of record NZ_NKFM01000046.1, read on the forward strand.
TGCACTAGCCGTTACATGGCGTTACGTGCGCCGCATGCGTTACGCGGCCTCGCGCATTTGCGTTTGCCGATAGAGGCCCGTGACGAGATCCGTCTGGGTAATGATCCCGACGAGCCGGCGCGATGCATCGACGACCGGAATATGGTGGTGGCCCGAATGCGTAAACAGCGGGACGAGCGCGGTGATCGGCATCGTTTCCGGCACGCACGCGACGTCGCGCGTCATCACGGTGGCGACGCTCGCCGGCTGGCCGCCGAACGATTGCGGCAGCCGCGCCGACAGGCGGTGCCACAGCGGGGTCGGACGGCGCAGTTGGCGCGTGAGGTCGGCGCGCGTGACGATGCCGGTCAGGCGGCCTTCGCCGTCGACGACCGGCAGCGCTTTCACAAGATGGCGGTCGAGCAGCGCGAGCGCGGCCGTCACCGACGTCGACGGCGCGACTTCGATCGCATTCTTCGTCATCAGGTCGGCGCACGAGAGCTGGCCGAACGTGCGCGTATAGGCTTGCATCTCGGTTTCGCGCAGCAGCGCTTCGAGATCGTCCGGATCGACGTCGAGCCATTCGCCGCGGCGCTTCAGCACCGCATCGAGGTCGCCGCGCGTGAAGCCGCCGCGCGCCGGTGCGGCGCCGCCTGCCTGCGGTTTCGCTTCGGGGCGCACGCCGCCGTGCGGGTAGCGGTGCCCGGTCAGCGCGTGATAGGCGAGCGCGGCCGACAGCAGGATCACCGATTGCAGCGCGATCGGCTCCAGCACGAAGCTGAACCCGAGCGAATGGATCGCCGGGCCGCCGACCACGGCCGTGAGCGCGACGGCGCCCGACGGCGGGTGCACGCAGCGCAGCACGAACATGCCGCCGATCGCGCACGCGATCGCGACCGCGGCGGCCGTGATCGGATCGGCGATCCATTGCGCGCACGCGACACCGACCGTCGCCGCGACGAGATTGCCGCCGATGATCGACCACGGCTGCGCGAGCGGGCTCGCCGGCACCGCGAACAGCAGCACGGCCGATGCGCCCATCGGCGCGACGAGCAGCGGCACGAGGCCCGGCACGCCGGGCAGCAGCCGCATCGTCGCGCCGACCGTCGCGATGCCGACGAGCGCACCCATGCACGAGCGCAGGCGCTCGCGCCAGCCCAGCGACATCGGATGGGGAATGAAGCTGTGCAGCCATTGCCGCAACGTGCGGCGCGACAAAGGGGAGCCTGACGACATGAACGGTAAGCGGTAAAGGTGACGGCGCGGATGCGCGCAGCGACGAGCCGCGAATTATATCGTGTTGTGATACAAATTGTCGCGCTGCATCCAGCCGTTGTCCGCGCACGACGCGCGTTGCTTGCAAAAACCTTTCATCGGATGAAAGTTTGCGGGCCGGGCAATCGCGCAAATTTGTCTGCAGCGGCGTACAATTCGGGCCACTGAATCCCCCGTCATGCCAGAACCCCGTACGCGATGCCCGCTCTCCCGCCTTTCTCCCGGCACGGTGATCGATTCGACGTGGTTCGCGGCTGCGTTCCGTTCCCCACCTGACGCGAGCGCCGCCGACGCCTCCCTACTGACTCTCCCCAAGCCAATTCAATGGACATGCTCGAAAACATGCGCCTGTTCGTGCGCGTTGTCGAAGCCGGCAGTTTTACTGCGGTCGCGAAGGAAATCGACGCGACCACCGCGCAGGTGTCGCGCGCGGTATCGAACCTCGAAGCGCACGTACAGACGCGGCTGCTGCATCGCACGACGCGCCACCTCGGCCTCACCGAAAGCGGCGAACGCTATTTCGAGCGCGCGAAATCGATCCTCGCGGAAATCGACTACGCGAACGCGGAGGCGCGCAATGCATTGCTGCGGCCGAGCGGCAAGATGCGCATCCATGCGATGACGGGGCTCGGGCAGAGTCATGTCGTGTCGTCGATCGTGCGCTACCAGGAGGACAACCCCGACGTGTCGGTCGAACTGACGCTCGCGCAGCGGATGCCGAATCTCGTCGAGGAGGGCTATGACGTATCGATCGTGACGGCGTCGCAACTGCCCGATTCCGGCTATGTCGCGCAGACCTGCGGCACGAGCTGCAGCGTACTCGTCGCATCGCGTGAATACCTGGCGCGCCACGGCACGCCGCAGTCGCCCGACGAATTGCCGAACCACGTGTGCCTGCGCCTCGATACGCCCGCATCGCCGGCAGGCGAATGGCGGCTCGAGCGCAGCGATGGCGAGGAGGCCGTCTACGAGCTGCAGCCCGCGCCGTTCCAGGTCAACGTGCCGGACGCGCTGTGCGTCGCGGTGCGCGCCGGGCGCGGGATCGCGTGCGTCGCGCTGTATACGGTGCTCGACGACATCCGCGAAGGGCGGCTGATCCGCGTGCTGCCCGAGTACCGGCTGCAGACGGTGAGCGTGTATGCCGTCTACGCGACGCGCCGCTATCTCGACGCGAAGATCCGCACGTTCCTCGACCACCTGCGCACGACGCTCACGCCCGCGCTGGAGAATGACCTGCGCGAACTCGACCGGCTGACGACCGAACTGATGCCGGGCGGCCGCAAGCGCGCGTGACGATCAGCGCGGCCGTGCGCCGCGCGAACCGCACGGGCCGCGGCGCGGTTCATGCGCGCGGCGCGATGCGAATCCGCTCGAAGCGGCCCGCGAGCCATCCGTACGCGGCAATGCCGAGCAGCCCGTGCGCGGCGACGAACCACAATGCGCCGGCGAACGAGCCGGTGCGGGCGACGAAATAGCCGATCACGAGCGGCGTGACGATCCCGGCGATGTTGCCGAGGCCGTTGAACACGCCGCCGCTCAGGCCGACCATCCCTTCCGGCGCTGTGTCGGCGAGTACGGCCCAGCCGACCGCCGCGAGCCCCTTGCCGAAGAACGCGATCGTCATCAGCGCGATCACGACCGCGTTCGACGATGCGCCGTTCGCAAGCACGAGCAGCGTCGCCATTGCCATCCCTACGACGAACGGCGTCTTGCGCGCCTTCGACGGATGCATGCCGCGCCGGATCAGCCAGTCCGACAGCACGCCGCCGAGCACGCCGCCCGTGAAGCCGCAGATCGCCGGCAGCGCGGCGACCCAGCCGGCCTCCATGATCGTCATCCCGCGCCCCTTGATCAGGTAGATCGGGAACCATGTGATGAAGAAGTAGGTGAGTGCCGTGATGCAGTACTGGCCGACGTAGATCGCCCACAGGTTCCGGTGGCGGAACAGTTGCGACACGTCATGCCACGACACGCGCGGCCGATGGCGCACGCGGTTCGCTTCGAGATCGACGAGCGCGCCGTGCGCGCGCAGGTAGTCGCGCTCCGCGTCGCTCACGCGCGGGTGGCCGTGCGGCTCGCGATACCACGCGAACCACAGCGCGGCGAGCGCGATGCCGAGCATCCCCATCCACAGGAACACGTGCTCCCAGCCGAGCGCATGCGTGAGCCACGCCATCGCGGGCGTGAACAGCACGACGGCCATGTACTGCGCCGAATTGAACAGGGCCGATGCCGTGCCGCGTTCGGCGGTCGGGAACCAGCACGCGACGATTCTCGAGTTGGCCGGAAACGCCGGCGATTCGACGAGGCCGAGCATGAAGCGCATGACGAACAGCGCGAGCGTGGCGGACGCCCCTTGCACGGCGAGCCAGCCGACCGTGCCCTGCAGCATCGTGAAGACCGACCACAGCAGCAGGCTCAGGCCGTACACGCGCCGTGCGCCGAAGCGGTCGAGCAGCCAGCCGCCCGGGATCTGGCCGATCGCGTAGGCCCACGCGAACGCGGAAAAGACGATGCCGAGCTGCACGGGCGTCAGCCCGAGGTCGTGCGCGACGCCGGTGCCGGCGATCGACATCGTCGCGCGATCCGCATAGTTGATGACGGTGACCGCGAAAATCAGCGCGAGGACCGCATAGCGGACGCGGCCGATCGTGCGCGAGGCGGTGGGTGACGCGGCGAGGGCGGCGCCGCTGGATCGGTTGGGCATGCGTGTCTCCTGGCCTCCGTCGAGCGGAGGCATCCGGTGTTGTAACGAGGGGCGGCCGTGCGGTGCGCGGTGATCAGCGCGTGACGCTGGTCGGCGGGCGCTGGCCCGCGAAGCACGCGGCGAGGTTGGCGAGCACGATCCGGCCCATCTCTTCGCGCGTTTCGCGGGTCGCGCTCGCACGGTGCGGCTGCACGACGACGCGGTCGAGCTCGAGCAACCCGGCCGGCACGTGCGGTTCGTGCGCGAATACGTCGAGGCCGGCGCCGGCGATCGTGCCGTCGGCGAGCGCGCGAATGAGCGCGGCTTCGTCGACCAGCTTGCCGCGTGCAACATTGATCAGGAATCCTTTGGGGCCGAGCGCGGCGAGCACGTCGGCGGTTACGAGCACGTTGCCGTGATCGGCCGATGCCGCGATCACGAGTACCTCGCTGTCGCGCGCGAGCGCGGCGAGGTCGGGCACGAAGCGATAGCCGCTGTCGCGATGCTCGCGCGGGCCGAAGTAGCTGACGGGCATCCGGAACGCCTGCGCGCGCTGCGCGATCGCGCGGCCGACGCGGCCCAGCCCGACGATGCCGAGCCGCTTGCCGGTCACCTGCGTCGCGAGCGGCTGGGCCGTCTTGCCCCAGCGGCCGGCACGCACGATGCGCTCGCCGGCACCGAGGTCGCGCAGCGTCATCAGGATCAGCCCCATCGCCATGTCGGCGACGTCGTCGGTCAGCACGTCGGGCGTCGTCGTCACGTGGATGCCGCGTGCCCGCGCGCGGTCGAGATCGACCGCGTCGGTGCCGATGCCGTTGATCGCGACGATCTCGAGCGCGGGCAACCGGTCCATCAGTGCGGCGGACAGGCCGTTCGCGCCGCCGGTCACGACACCGCGAATGCGTGCGGCCACGCGATCGAGCAGTGCGTCCGGTTCCTCGGCCGCATACAGCCGGTGCACCGCGTAACGGGCGGACAGTTCGGCGTCGATGGTGTCGGGGAGCGGCTGGGTGAGGAGGATGTCGATGGTCATGAAGGTCTCGGTCGTCGTGCGCGGCGCGGGCCGTGCATCAGGTGCAACCGAGTATAGAAATCGCATCGATATGCGTCTAACATCAAAAGACTATCGATTGATTCAAGAATTGGATGATTGAACTGCACCAGCTTCGCTGCTTCGTCGCGGTCGCCGAGGAACTGCATTTCGGTCGCGCGGCCCGGCGGCTCTTCATGACCCAGCCGCCGCTCAGCCGGCAGATCCAGTTGCTCGAGCATGCGCTCGGCATCGCGCTGCTCGAACGCAGCAGCCGGCAGGTCAGCCTGACCGCGGCCGGCGAGCGGTTTCTGCGCGACGCGCGGCACATCCTCGAATTCTCCGCACGGGCCGAGCAGGCCGCGCAGCGCGTGGCACATGGCGGCGCCGGCCGTATCACGCTCGGCTTCACGGCGGTCAGCGCATACCGGATGATCCCGATGCTGCTCGCGCATGCCGCGCACGCGCTGCCCGACGTGGACATCGAATTGCGCGAGATGGTGTCGACCGTACAGATCGATGCGCTGGCGTCGCGGATGCTCGACGCGGGCTTCGTGCGCCAGCGTGCCGCGCGCCAGCCGCTCGAATACCGGCTCGTGCAGCGCGAGCCGATGCTGGTCGCGGTCGCGGAGGGCGCGCCGCTCGCCGCGTGCGAGCGCATCGGCCCCGACGATCTCGACCGGCAGCCGTTCATCGCGTATTCGCCGAACGAGGGGAAATACTTCCACGACCTGATCTCGGGCCTGTTCGCGAACGCGGGACGGCTGCCGAACTACCTGCATTACGTCGGGCAGACGCATACGATCCTCGGCCTCGTGCGCGCGGGGCTCGGTGCCGCGCTCGTGCCGGCGTCGGCGCGCGAACTGCATGTCGACGGCGTGGTGTTCCGGCCGCTGGCGGGCGCCGACGTGGCGGCCGAACTGTATCTCGCATGGCGTGCGGACAACGACAATCCGGCGCTGCCGGTGTTCAACGCGATGGTCGAGCGGTTTCTGACCGAGAGCGCTGACGAAGCGGGCGCATAGAGGGGGCGGCTCGCGCGAGCGTCCCGCCCGCATGCTTGCTTGATTAAAAGTCTGTCGTCTGATGATTCGAGGCGCCTGCCCGAATCGTTTTTCGGGTCGTCGGGAATCGGCGGGTATCCCGTTTATTTACAAAGAAAGCGGCCGGAAATCGACGGCACAGATCGCCCGTTTTCACCCTTGTCACGGGAAAACCCTCATTTTTATCTCATCGGTCGTCGTATTACTGTATCGATACACTAAATCGATACAGCGCGTCGTAAGACGCCATCGCAAAGGAGACGGCCCATGAATACCTACACCCGGCGGCGCTTTCTGCAGACGGTGTCCGCCGCGACGCTGGCGGCCGCAGGCGGCTTGCCGGAAGCCGTGCGCGCGCAGCCGGTCGTGACGCTGCGTTGCTCGTCGTCGATGCCGGCCGACCAGAACGCCGCGCATTACGTGTGGTATGAGCGTCTTGCCGCGAACCTGAAGGCGAGTGTCGGCGACGCGATCCGGGTCGACTACTTTCCGAACAGCCAGCTCGGCAAGGAGAGCGATGTCGTGCAGCAGGTCAAGATCGGCGCGATCGACATGATGATCGCGGGTTCGTCGATCTGGGCGACGGTGGCGCCGGAGCTCGGCATGCTCGATCTCGGCTATCTGTTCGACAGCTATGCGCATGTCGCGAAGGTGCTCGACGGCCCGGTCGGTGCAAGCCTGAACGCGTTGCTGCAAAAGCGCGCGGGCTGCTCGGTGCTGACCTGGGGTTCGCATTTCGGCGGGCGCTGCGTGTTCACGAAGCAGCCCGTGCTGGCGCTGCAGGGGCTGAAGGGCACGAAGCTGCGCGTGCTGCCGACGCCGGCGTTCATGGACACCTTCAAGGCGATGGGAGCGGTGCCGACACCGATTCCGTTCGGCGAGCTGTACATGGCCGTGCAGACGGGCGTCGTCGACGGGCTCGAGCACGATCCGGCCACGGTGCTCGCGAGCAAGTTCGACGAAGTGGTGAAATCGTGCTGGCAATCGCAACACGTGTTTGCCGCGATGACCGTCGTGATGGGGCGGCGTGCGCTCGACCGGATTCCGGCGAACCTGCGACCCGCGTTCGATCGCGCGGTGGCCGACGCCACCGCGCAGCAGCGCGCGATTGCCGCGCAGAAGGCCGACCAGGCCGAGCAGGCGCTGAAGCAGCACGGCATGCGCTTCCATCCGATGGCGCCGGCCGAACGCGCGGCGTTGCGGCAGACGATGCGCGACCGGCTCTATACGGCATTCGCCACGCAGTATCCGGCGACCGCGCCGCTGTTTCCGGCGATCGCCGCCGTGCGGGGCTGAACGATGGAGACCTGTTCCGTTTCGGGCGCCGCGGTGGCGCCTGGCGCCGGCCGCCCGGCACGCCTCGTCGCGCGCGTGCTGGACGCGATGCTGCGCGCGATCGAATACGTGTCCGCGGCCGTGCTGGCCGTCGATGTGCTCGTCGTGTTCGTGTCGGTCGTGTGCCGTTATTTCCTGCACGACCCGCTCGACTGGACCGAAGAGGTCGCGAGTGCGCTGATGATCGTGCTGGTGTTTTTCGGCGCGGCGACGGTGCTCGGGCGCAGCCAGCACGTCGGCATCGACCTGTTTCGCGGCGGGTTCCCCGCGCGCTGGCAGGGCGCGCTCGTGCAGATCGGCCACTGGATCGTCGCGGCCGTCTCGCTGAACCTGCTGGTGTCGTCGTGCCAGCTGCTGGCCGATTCGTACGACCAGTTGACGCCGGGCGGGCTGCCGGGCTGGATCAACGTGTACCCGATGATGTTCGGCGCGCTGTTCATGACCGTGTTCGCGCTCGCGAACGCGCTCGACGCGCCGCGCCGCCGGGTCATCGGCACGCTCGCGTGCTGCGCGGCGTTCGCGGCCGCGCTGTACGGATGGAATGCGCTGGTGCCGGCGCACGCGATCGCGCCGGGCATGCTGCTGGCCGCCGGTTTCGTCGGCGGGCTCGTGCTGGGCGTGCCGATCGGTTTCGTGCTCGCGTTCTCGGCGCTGCTGTATTTCCTGGCCGACCCGACCCTGCCGCTGCTCGTCTATTCGCAGCAGGTCATGGCCGGCGCCGATCACTTCGTGCTGCTCGCCGTGCCGTTCTTTGTGCTGGCCGGGCTGCTGATGGAATCGAACGGCATGTCGGCACGGCTCGTCGAACTGCTGCTGCGGATTTTCGGGCGCGTGCGGGGCGGGCTCGGGCTGATCGTGATTCTCGCGACGGCCTGCTTTTCCGGTGTGTCAGGCTCCAAGCTCGCCGACATCGCGGCAGTCGGCGGCGTCGTGATGCCGGCGGTGCGCCGTGCGCGCCAGGATCCCGACGAAACGGCCGCGCTGCTCGCGTGCAGCGCGGTGATGGCGGAGACCATCCCGCCATGCGTGAACATGATCATCATGGGCTTCGTCGCGAACATCTCGATTGCCGGGCTGTTCGTCGCGGGTATCGTGCCGGCCGCGGTGCTGGCCGCGTCACTCGCCGTGGTCACGGTGGTCACCGGGCGCAGGATCGACGTGTCGGCGGTGTTCACGGAACGCCGCGCGTGGTTGCCGCTCGCGGGCGGCGCGCTGGTCGCGCTGGTGATGGTCGCGATGATCGGCAAGGGCGTGACGTCGGGGATCGCGACGTCGACCGAGGTGTCCGCGTTCGCGGTGGTCTATGCGCTCGTGGCGGGCTGGCTCGCGTTTCGCGAGTTGACCTGGCGTTCGGTCGGGCGCGTGTTCGTGCGTGCCGCGTCGATGGCCGGCGGCATCCTGTTCATCGTCGCCGCGGCGTCGAGTGTGTCGTTCGCGCTGTCGATCGAGCAAATTCCGGCGCTGGTCTCGGGCACAATGACCGCGTTCGCCCACCAGTACGGTGCGACGATGTTCCTGCTGCTCGCGGCGCTGGTCATGATCGTGTTCGGTGCGGTGCTCGAGGGGGCGCCGGCGCTGATCATCTTCGGGCCGCTGCTTGCGCCGATCGCGCTGCAGCTCGGCATCAACCCGCTGCATTTCGGCACGGTCGTGGTGGTGGCGATGGGGCTCGGCCTGTTCGCGCCGCCGGTCGGACTCGGTCTGTTCACGACCTGCGCGATCACGGGCACCGAAGTCCGGCACGTTGCGCGGCCGATGGTGAAATATCTGCTGGTGCTGGTCGCCGCCCTCGTGGCGCTGATTCTCGTGCCGGCGTTTTCGTTGTGGCTGCCGGCCCATTTCGGCCTGTAGCCGCCTTTTACAGCAAGACGACATGAGTACGATTCAGGACGTGGCCCGTCATGCGGCCGTATCGGTCAGCACGGTTTCGAACGTGCTCAACGGCCGTACCGACCAGATGAAGCAGGAAACGCTCGAACGCGTGAAGGCCGCGATGGAAGTGCTGCAGTACCGGCCCAGCACGCTCGCGCGCCAGCTCAAGACGGGGCAGACGCCGCTCGTCGGGCTGCTGGTGCCGTCGATGGCGAACCCGATGTACGGCTATATCGCGCGCGAAGTCGAGGCCTGCGCGCAGGAACGGTACGGTCATCGCGTGCTGATCGGCAATACGTATCGCGATGCGAAGAAGGAGGCGTCGTTCTTCGACGACCTGTTCGCGCATGGCGTGCGGCGCGTGATCGTGATCTCGTCGCTGGCCGACGAGCGCCACCTCGAGCGCGCGGCCGAGCGCGGGATGACGGTGGTGAGCTACGACCGGCGCGCGACGCCCGGCGAGTTGTCGAAGGTCGAACACGTCACGGCCGACAACGAGGCCGCCGCGCGGCTCGCGACGCGTTGCCTGGTCGATGCGGGACACCGGTGGCTCGCGTTCGCGACGGTCGCCGGCATGACGGTGAGCCGCAGCGACAAGATCCGCGGCTTTCTCGAGACGGCGCGCGAGGCGGGCGTCGACACACGCGCGCGGGTGCTCGACGGCGGCCCCACGAACGAGTACGGCGACGCCGTGATCGTCGACGTGGGGCGCGCGCTGGGCGTCGCGCTTGCCGCCGATCCGGCGCGGCCGACCGGCATCGTCGCGGTCAACGACCTGTTCGCGCTCGGCCTGATGGCCGGATTGCGCGACGGCGGCCTGCGCGTGCCGGACGACGTGTCGGTCGTCGGGATGGACGGTCACTTCCTGTCGGCGATTTCCAATCCGGCGTTGACCACGGTGCAACTGCCCGTCACCGAGATGGCCGAGGAAATGGTCCGGCGCGTGATGCGGCCGGACGGCGATACGCCATTGGCGCACGAGCCGCACGTATTCTCCGGCGTGACCCTCGTCGAGCGCGCATCGGTTGCGCCGCCGCCGCAAGCGGATCACTCGCACGGAGGGGCCGCATGACGCGCGTCTTCGTCACGCATCCGTCGGGGATGCTCGACCGCTATTTCGGCGCGAAGGCCATGCATGCGCTGCAGGCGATCGCGGACGTCACGTGCAACCCGCTCGATCGCGAGCTGGGCACGGACGAACTGATCGCGGCCGCGCAGGGTTGCGATGCGATGATCGCGTACCGGCAGACGCCCGCGCCGCGGGCGCTGTTCGCCGGGCTGCCCGCACTGGCGGCGTTCCTGCGCTGCGCGGTCGATATCCGCACCGTCGACGTCGACGCGGCGAGCGCGTTCGGCGTGCTGGTCACGCAGGCGAGCCCCGGTTTCGCGCCGGCGGTCGCCGAGTGGGTGATCGGCGCGATGATCGATCTCGCGCGCGGTATCGGGCGTTATGCGTCGGCCTACCACCAAGGGATGCCGCCCGTGCCGCAGATGGGGCGCGAATTGCGCGGCAGCACGCTCGGCCTGATCGGTTACGGACAGATCGGGCGCCACCTGGCGCCGATCGCGGCGGCGCTCGGGATGCGTGTGCTCGTCAGTGATCCATACGTGCGCGTCGACGCACCGGGGCTCGAACAGGTCGAGTTCGCGGCGCTGTTGCAAGCGGCCGATTTCGTCGTGTGCCTCGCGCCGGCGACGCCGGCCACCGCGAACCTGATCGATGCGGGCGCGTTCGCGGCCATGAAGCCGGGCGCGTATTTCATCAATGCGTCGCGCGGCGAACTGGTCGACGAGCAGGCGCTGTCCGAGGCGCTCGACACCGGCCGGCTCACCGGCTGTGCGCTCGACGTCGGGCGCGCGGCGGACCAGATGCCGACGCCCGCGCTCGCCGCCCATCCGCGGGTGATCGCGACGCCGCATGTCGGCGGCCTGACGCTGCCCGCGGTCGAGCACCAGGCGCTCGAGACGGTCGATCAGCTCGCGGCGCTGCTCGCCGGAAGCGTGCCGCGCGGCGCCGTCAACGCGGAGCACGCAACGCGGCTGGCGCGCTGGCGCACGGCAGGGGCCGATACCGGGCCGGGCGCGCGATGAGACACGACGTGCCCACCGGGCGGGTGACCGACGCGTGCGATTGCCACATCCACATTTATGACGACGCCTATCCGCTCGCGCCGACGGCGACGTTCCGTCCGCCCCACGCGCCGGTGGATGCGTATCGCCGGGTGCAGCAGAGGCTCGGCCTTGCCCGCGTCGTGATCGTGCAGCCGACCGGCTATGGTGTGGACAACCGTTGCCTGCTCGACGCGCTGGCCGCATTCGGCGAGCAGGCGCGGGGCGTCGCGACGTTGCCGGTCGACGTGCCGGATGCGGAGCTGGCGCGGTTGCACGCGGCGGGCGTGCGCGGCGTCCGGTTCATGATGTTGGCGGGCGGCCTCGCGCGGTGGGACGAACTGGAGAGCGTGGCTGCGCGGATCGGGCCGCTTGGCTGGCACGTCGACCTGCAGCTCGACGGCCGGACGTTGCCCGAGGTCCTGCCGTTGCTGTCCTCGCTACCGGCGCGTGTCGTGATCGATCACACGGGCAAGTTCCTGACGCCCGTCGCGCCGGACGCGCCGGCGTTTCTTGCGCTGCGGCGCCTGCTCGACCGTGGTCACGCATGGGTGAAGCTGTCCGCGCCGTACGAGACGTCGCGCTCGGGCGCACCCGGTTACGACGATGTCGCGCGTCTCGCCGCCGTGCTGGCGCGCCACCATTCGGCGCGGTGCGTATGGGGCAGCAACTGGCCGCACCCGAACGCGTCGCCGATCCCCGACGACCTGCGCCTGCTCGGCTGGCTGGACGACTGCACGGCCGACGATGCGGTCAGCCGCGCGATTCTGGTCGACAACCCGACCGTACTTTACGGATTCTGAGTCGGCCGCAAGGACGAGGCCGAGCGTGACAAGCTTTCAATCCGGAAGCTTGCGCAAGCGATGCCTAGCAATCCTGACCGAGCGCGACAGGTCGCAGTCCTGCGAATCCTTACCGTGCTGAAAGCTGGTTCGCTGCCGGTGTTCCAACGGAGGAGCGCGGCAGCTTCGCTGCACTGCGACAACTGCTTGACGCTGCATGCCGGTCGGCGCAGGATACGTCCGTGCATTTGGAGCGGGACGCGCCGGCCGCGCGGTTCCTGCACCCGCGATACGCAGAAGAACAACGATGAGCCTTTACGCACTCGTACCGGAATACCGGCCCCGCGTTTGTCGGCCCGCCGGAACCACGCTTCCCCCGACGCCCGTCGCGTCACGTATCCGTCATCCTGTTTCGTACCGTGCATCGGTACACTTTCCCGTCCGCGCGCGAGCCGCGACGATGAACGGCGCCCGTCTGGCGCGCCGCATCGCAGCGTCGTCTGCCGCTCCTCACCACCGCATCCTGAACGGCGCCTACACCGGCGTCTCGTGACGTCCGTCGCGCCCATCCTTGTATTGCGCCGCCGGCTTGCCTGACTGCCCGGCGGCACCGGAGTCCGAAGCATTTCGATTGAGCCTGAAAAAGGCAAACGCAAGCAGTTCGGTTCGAGGTTCAAGGAGAAAAACTCATGTCGCAGCTTTCGAATGAAGAAGCAAACGGCAGTTCGGGGAGTGGCAAGGTCAAGTTGATCAAGTGGGCGATCATCATCGCCGGCGTCGCGATCGCGGCACCGGCGGCGTTGTTCATCCTGAAGGGGGTGATCGCGCTCGTCACGGCGGGCGTGATCGGCCTCGGCGCGATCTATTTCGCGCCGGTCGTCGCGATGAAGTTCGCGAACCAGAAGGTGAAGATGATCGTCCAGGAGGCGCAGGCCAATCCGATCGAGACGCTGATCAACCAGCTCGCGGAAAAGCGCCAGGCGGCCCAGAAATTCGCGGACAGCATCACGGCGTTCCGCACCGAGGTGAAGAACTTCGAGAACAAGACGGAGCTGTTCGAGAAGCAGTATCCGGACGATGCGCCGCGCTTCCGGCAGCAGCTCGACACGATGAAGCAGCTGCTCTCGTTTCGCGAGGGGCGTTACAAGCAGGTGCAGGCCGAACTGAAGAACTTCGCATCGGCGATCGATCGTGCGAAGGCGATGTGGGACATGTCGCAGGCCGCGCAGCAGATGAACAAGCTCGCGGGCCGGCAGGCGTCCGACACGTTCGAACAGATCAAGACCGACGTGGCCGTGGATTCGGTGATGCGCTCGGTCAACAAGGCGTTCTCCGAAATGGAGACGTCGCTGATGGATAACCCCGAGGTCAAGCAGGCACAGCAGCAGGCGGTGATGAACGCGCCGCACGCGCCCGGGCTCGATGCGACGACCCCCGCGCAACTGCCGTCGAAACAACAATAACTTCCTGCAGGCTCGCAACCATGAAAAAATTGCTTGGCGCCATCGCATTTCTGGTCGTGCTCGTCGGCGTATGGATCGTGCATCAGGGCGGCCTGTCGACGCTGATTCCCGCGCACGACGCGCCCCCGGCCTCGACGTCCGCGCAAGGTGGCGACAGCGGCCCGTCCACGCAGACGTCGCCGTCGTCCAACGTGCTGCCGGCCGGCTTCACGCCGCAGGCCAGCGCGCTGAAATCGATCGCCGAAAACGGCATCGTGCGGATCTCCGTGCAGAACCCGAGCGAACCGTTCTTCGGCGAGGACAAGGGCACGCCGCACGGCTTCAACGTCGAATTCGCGCGGCTGCTGTTCGCGGATCCGTCGTTTTCGCACGGCGGCAAGCCGGTCGTCGTCGATACGCGTCACGAGGTCGACACGTACCCGGGCGTCCCGAAGCAACTGCTCGATACGGATGCGAAGGGGAACCACGTGGTCGACGTGGCGATGGACGGGCTGACGTTCCCGGACAACACGCCGTCGGGCGTCGTCTATTCGGTGCCGTACGTCGACGATTTCGGCTACTCGCTGATCGTGCGGCAGGGCTCCGCGATCCGCTCGACCGACGATCTCGCGGGCAAGACGGTCGGCATCCTGAAGGGTGACCCGGACGTGCGTGCGTTCGTCACGCGCCAGTACCCGAACGTGAAGTTCGTCGAGGTCGACGATTCCGATCCGGCCTTCATCGCGAAGAGCATCGATGGCCATACGGTCGACGCGTTCATCTACGACTATCCGTTCGCGGTCAGCTCGATCAAGAACACCGACCTGAAGTTCGCGGTGACCAAGCTCGACGGCTCGAATATCGCGTACAAGATCGGCGTGCGTGCCGACGACCAGGATCTGCTGATCTACCTGAACGCCGCGATCGCGAAGCTCAAGCAGTCGCCGCAGTATCTCGACCTGCTGCGCAAGTACTTCGTCAGCGACCAGGCGGTGACGACCGCGGCCGCGTCGGGCGAGCACACGTACGTGGTGAAGGCAGGCGACACGCTGAACCTGATCGCCGCGAGCAAGCTCGGCAGCGGCCAGCGCTATCGCGAGATTCAACGCCGCAACAACCTCGCCAACCCGAACCTGATCCTGGCGGGCCAGCATCTGGTGATTCCGGTGCGGTAACGGCGGCGCGACGTGAACGAAGGAAGCTGAAGGGACGTGAAGGACGGCGCGCGGCCCGGCGGAGAGGATCCGCCGGGCCGCGCGCTTTTCTGCGTCAGTGCGTGATCGACAGGAACAGGTAAGCAGCGAACAGCGACAGGTGCACGACGCCGTGCAGCACCGTCGTGCGCCCCTGGCTGAGCGTCAGCGTGCTGACCAGCAGGGTGAGCGCCAGCAGCACGGTTTCCATCGGGCCGATGCCGAGCGTGAGCGGCTGGCCGACCCAGATGAACACGGCCGCGACGGTCGGGATCGTGAGCCCGATACTCGCGAGCGCCGAACCGAGCGCGAGGTTCATGCTGGTCTGCAGGCGGTTCGCACGCGCGGCGGTGACGGCCGCGAGCCCTTCCGGCAGCAGCACGAGCGCGGCGATCACGATACCGACCGCGGCCTCGGGCGCGCCGAGCTGCATCACCGCATGCTCCACGGCCGGCGACAGCAGCTTCGCGAGCAGCACGACCGCGACGAGGCTCGCGAACAGCAGCAGCATGCTGATCACGGCGGTGCGGTTGCTCGGCGCCGCCGCGTGAACGGCTTCGTTCGCGCTGTCGTGCGCGGCGAGGAAGTAGTCGCGGTGGCGCACGGTCTGCACGAACACGAAGGCGCCGTACAGCACGAGCGACGACACGCCGGCGAACGCGAGCTGCGATTTCGAGAAGAACGGGCCCGGCGCGGCGTTCAGGTAGTTCGGCATCACGAGCGACAGCACCGACAGCGACGCCAGCACCGCGAGCGCCTTGCTGGCGCCACGGCCCTGGAAGTCCTGTTCGCCGTGCTTCCACGCGCCGACCAGCAGGCAGATACCGACGATGCCGTTGCAGATGATCATCACGGCGGCGAACACGGTGTCGCGGGCGAGGCCCGATTTCTCGGGGCCCGCGCCGAGCATCACCGACACGATCAGTGCGACTTCGATGACGGTCACGGCGACCGCGAGCACGAGCGTGCCGAACGGTTCGCCGACGCGGTGCGCGACGACTTCGGCATGGTGGACGGCGGCGAACACGGCGCCGGCGAGGGCGGCGGCGAACACCGCGATGACGAGGCCTTCGGCCGGTACGACGCGCGACAGCGCGAGGACCAGCCAGGCGGCAAGCGGGGCCACGAGGGTCCAGCGCGGGAGCTGGTTGGACGAGAGCGGCATGGAGGGTTTCCTTATGCGAGTGGCGGCGCGCGACGCGCCGTCACGGGTTGACGAAGCCCGGCCGTACTATCTGCCGAACGAGGATGATGAAACCGAAGGGGGGCGGCACGCAACGGTGCTGCCCTTGGTTCGCCGCCCTGAAGCGGCGGGGGGCGCGGGCAGGCCGGAGCCCGTCGCGGGATGAAACGATTCGATGCGGCCGGCCGCGAACGACGAGGCGAGCACGTGTGACGACGCACGGGCCGGCGGCTCGGTTCCGACCCCGGAAGGGCGGCCGGCGATGGACGGCGGTGCGACGTGTCACGCGGTTTCCCCCTGAAATCCGGCGATTTGTCGAATTTTATCAGGCGTTCGGGGGTCACTATCTCATATTCGAATGCTTTCATAGACCTTTCGGTTTACAAAAAGTGCCCCGACCTTTCGATTTTTTTGTCTTTACCGTTTCCGTAACGGTCTCTTGCACGACAAATTCGGGCTCGCCCTGACATAAATCTACCGACCGGTCGGTTTATAATCGCTCGCACCTCCACTTCATGACGGATCGCAAGCGATGGCTGTTTCTTCTGCACATTCGGTGAACTCGGGCGCGCTGGCGCCGTCGGCCGTCGTCGGCGTGATCGGCGCCGGCGCGATGGGCGCGGGCATTGCGCAGGTCGCGGCGGCGGCCGGCCATACGGTGCTGCTGTACGACCTGAACGAAGCCGCTTGCGACAAGGCGCTGGCCGGCATCCGCGCGCAGTTCGCGCGCCTCGCGGAGAAGGGCCGGCTCGAACCGGCTCAGGCCGACGCGGCCGGCGCCCGGATTCGCGCGGTGCGCGAACTGGCCGACTTCGCGGGCGCCGCGCTGATCGTCGAGGCGGCGGCCGAGCGGCTCGACGTGAAGCGCGAGATCTTCGCGACGCTCGAGCGCCATGTCGACGACGCGTGCCTGCTGGCGACCAACACTTCGTCGATCTCGATCACGTCGATCGCGGCCGGGCTGCGTGTGCCGCAGCGCGTCGCCGGCCTGCATTTCTTCAACCCGGCGCCGCTGATGGCGCTCGTCGAGGTGGTCAGCGGGCTCGCGACCGCGCCGGAAGTCGCTCAGGTGCTGGTTGCGACCGCCGCTGCGTGGGGCAAGCGGCCCGTGATGGCGAAATCGACGCCGGGCTTCATCGTGAACCGCGTTGCGCGTCCGTACTACGCGGAGGCGCTGCGCGTGCTGAACGAGCAGGGCGGCGCGCCGGCATCGATCGACGCGGTGATGCGCGAGGCCGGCGGCTTCCGGATGGGGCCGTTCGAGCTGATGGACCTGATCGGCCACGACGTGAACTTCGCGGTGACCGAATCGGTGTTCCGCGCGTATTTCAACGATCCGCGCTACACGCCGTCGCTGATCCAGCAGGAACTCGTGAACGCGGGCTTCCTCGGACGCAAGTCGGGCCGCGGCTTCTATTCGTATGCGGACGGCGCGACGCCGCCCGCCCCCGATCTCGAAGCACCGCGCGATGCGCCGGCCGACGTCGTGCTGTTTGCGCAGGACGGCCCGGCCGCCGCGCTGCATGCGCGCTTCGCCGAACGCATTCCGGGCGCCCGGCAGGCCGGCGCGCATGCCGACGACCTGCTCGCAAAGGCCGGCCGCGCTTCGATCGCGCTGACCGACGGCCGTACCGCGACCGTGCGCGCCGCGCAGACGGGCGTGGCCGATCTCGTGCTGGTCGACCTTGCGCGCGATTACGCGCAGGCCGGGCTCGTTGCACTGACGCGCGCGCTCCAGTGCAGCGATGCGGCCTATGCGGATGCGGTCGGCCTGTTTCAGCAGGCGGGGTTTCGCGTCGTCGGCGTCGCGGACGTGCCGGGCATGGTCGCGATGCGCACCGTCGCGATGCTCGCGAACGAGGCGGCCGACACGGTGAACCAGGGCGTGTGCTCGGCCGCCGATCTCGATCTCGCGATGGAGAAGGGCGTGAACTACCCGTGCGGCCCGCTCGCGTGGGCCGATGAGATCGGCATCGGCCGCGTGCATCGCGTGCTGTCGAACCTGGCGGCGAGCTACGGCGAGGACCGCTATCGCGTGTCGCCGCGCATCGCCGCGCTGCATGCGGCCGGCCGCACGTTCCGGTCGTAGCCGTCGCCCCCGTTACCTCGAACACGATAACGACATCACTCCATTGGAGGAGCACCCCGATGACTCACCCGACGCATCCCGCCGCCGCCCTCGAGCCGATCGAGACCGCCAGCCGCGACGAACTGCAGGCGCTGCAGCTCGAGCGCCTCAAGTGGTCGCTGCGCCACGCATACGACAACGTCCCGCACTATCGCCGCACGTTCGATGCGGCGGGCGTGCATCCGGACGACCTGAAGTCGCTCGCCGATCTCGCGAAATTCCCGTTCTCGACCAAGAACGACTTGCGCGACAACTATCCGTTCGGGCTGTTCGCGGTGCCGCGCGAGCAGGTCGTGCGCGTGCACGCGTCGAGCGGCACGACGGGTAAGCCGACGGTGGTCGGCTACACCGCGCGCGACATCGACACGTGGGCGAACGTGACCGCGCGCTCGATCCGCGCGGCCGGCGGCTGCCCGGGCGACACGCTGCACAACGCATTCGGCTACGGGCTCTTCACCGGCGGCCTCGGGATTCACTACGGCGCGGAACGGCTCGGCTGCATGGTCGTGCCGATGTCGGGCGGCCAGACCGAGAAGCAGGTGCAGCTGATCCGCGATTTCGAGCCGAAGATCATCCTCGTCACGCCGTCGTACATGCTGAACCTGATCGACGAGATGGTGCGGCAGGGGATGGACCCGGCCGAATCGTCGCTGAAGATCGGCATCTTCGGCGCCGAGCCGTGGACGCAGGCGCTGCGCGAGGAAGTCGAGACGCGCGTGGGCATCGACGCGCTCGACATCTACGGGCTGTCGGAAGTGATGGGCCCGGGCGTGGCGTGCGAATGCGTCGAGACGAAGGACGGCCCGGTGATCTGGGAAGACCATTTCTACCCGGAAATCATCGACCCGGTCACGGGCGAAGTGCTGCCCGACGGCAGCCAGGGCGAGCTGGTGTTCACGTCGCTGACGAAGGAGGCGATGCCGGTGATCCGCTACCGCACGCGCGACCTCACCGCGCTGCTGCCGCCGACCGCGCGCGCGATGCGCCGGCTCGCGAAGATCACGGGCCGCTCCGACGACATGCTGATCGTGCGCGGCGTGAACGTGTTTCCGAGCCAGATCGAGGAGATCGTCGTCGCGCTGCCGCAGTTGTCGGGCCAGTTCCAGATCACGCTGTCGCGCGACGGTCACATGGACCGGCTCGACCTCGCGGTCGAACTGCGCTCCGAAGCGGCTGCGTCCGTCACTGAAAGCGATCGCGCGGCGCTCGCGCGCGAGCTGCAGCACCGGATCAAGACGATGGTCGGCGTGTCGTCCGGTGTGACGGTGCTGGCCGCGGGCGGCATTCCCTCGACCGCGACCGGCAAGGCCCGGCGCGTGATCGACCGCCGCCAGGCCGCCTGATTCCCCTGTTTGCCGTTCAACCCGAGGAAACCTGTTCGATGGATGGATTGAAGACCCTGGCCGTCACGGTCGATGCGCGCGGCGTCGCAACCGTCGCGCTGCAGCGCGGCGACGTGCTCAACGCGTTCGACGAGACGATGATCGCCGAACTGACCGACGCGTTCACCACGCTCGGCCGGCGTGACGACGTGCGTGCGATCGTGCTCCGCTCGGATGGCCGCGCGTTCTGCGCGGGCGCCGACCTGCAGTGGATGCAGCGCGCGAGCGCGAACGACGCGGCCGCGAACCTGCGCGATGCCGAGCGGTTCGCCGCGATGATGCGCGCGATCCGGCAATGCCCGAAGCCGACGGTGGCGCGCGTGCAGGGCCATGCGTTCGGTGGCGGCGTCGGCCTGTGCGCGGCGTGCGACATCGTGATCGCGAGCGATCACGCGCGCTTCTCGGTCAGCGAGGCACGCTTCGGGATCCTGCCGGCCGTGATCGGCCCGTATCTGGTCGAGGCGGTCGGCCAGCGCCAGGCGCGCCGCCTCGCGTTGACGGCGACCCAGCTCGCCGCAGCCGAAGCGGTCGCGATCGGCCTGATCCACCAGGCCGTGCCGCTCGAGTCGCTCGACGAAGCACTCGACAAGACGCTCGCCGAACTCGGCCG
The DNA here is from genome assembly GCF_002223085.1 of Burkholderia sp. HI2714. NCBI lineage: Bacteria > Pseudomonadati > Pseudomonadota > Betaproteobacteria > Burkholderiales > Burkholderiaceae > Burkholderia > Burkholderia sp. HI2714. The sequence goes on from NZ_NKFM01000046.1 coordinate 142,094, forward strand.
CAACGGCCCGAATGCGCTGATGGAGATCAAGCGCTTCTTCGATGCGATCGGCGAGTATCCGCCGTCGGACGAGCGCGCGGCGTTCACCGCGCAGACGATCTCCCGCGTGCGGGCGACGCCGGAAGCGAAGGAAGGCTTCGCCGCGTTCTTCGCGAAGCGGCCGCCGGCCTGGGAGGCGGGCGCCGAGTAAGGGGCAACCACGGGGAAACCAAGAGGAAACCAAGGGGAAACGGCGACGATCGACGGCACGGCGGGCCCGGCCGAATTTTGCGGCTCGGGCGCGGGCGCTTGCTCTACAATGCGTGACCTCCGGCGCGCTGCCGGCCCAGCCCCGACCGATTCTTCATCCGATGATCGTCAACCGCCTTATCTCCGAGATCCTGTTCGGCTTCACCGGCCTGATCGGCATCATCAACCCGATCGGCATCGCGTTCCTGTTTCTCGAACGGACCGAGGCGCTCACCGAGCAAGAACGCGATCTGCTCGCGAGGAAGGTCGCGTTCAACGCGTTCGTCGTGCTGATGGTCGCGTTCTTCGCCGGCACGCCGGTGCTGCATTTCTTCGGGATCTCGATGGAAGCGCTGCGGATCGGCGGCGGCTTCGCGGTTGCGGTGGCCGGTTGGCAGATGCTGAACGAGCCCGACGGGCCGGGCGGCGGCGACACGCCGGTCAAGCCGATCGACGCGAACGCGATCATGACGCGCGCATTCTTCCCGCTGACCATGCCGCTGACGGTCGGCCCCGGCTCGATCGCGACCGCGATCGCGCTGAACGCGAACCGCACGCACAAGCTGTCGGAGTTCGCGCTGTCGAGCATCGTGTCGATCGCCGTCTCCGTGCTGGTTGCGATCGTGATCTGGCAGGTCTACAGCCGCTCCGCGCTGCTGTCGCGCTACCTCGGCAGCGAAGGCACCAAGGTCGCGAAACGCGTGTCGGCGTTCCTGCTGCTGTGCATCGGCGTGCAGATCATGCTGACCGGCTTTTCCGCGTTCCTGCAGCCGATCGCCGACCAGGTCAAGTAAAGCGGCCGGCGCCGCTGCGCACGCCCCGCGCAGCCGACGCCGCGCGCGCGCCCTCGCGCTCGCGGGCACTTCCTTCGCAACTTGCGGCGACGCCGCACGCATTTTTGCCGCCCGGGATACCATGCGACGGTCCGGCGGATGCGCGGTGCGCATCCGGCCGTCAGCTCAACTTCAATGGCGAGGCGTGCAATGGAATACGTGAAATTCGGATCGACAGGGCTGGACGTGTCGAAGCTGGTGCTGGGTTGCATGACGTTCGGCGAACCGTTACGCGGCACGCATCCGTGGACGCTGCCGGAAGCGCAGAGCCGTCCGATCATCCAGCGGGCGGTCGAAGCCGGCATCAATTTCTTCGATACCGCGAACATGTATTCCGACGGCACGTCGGAGGAGATCGTCGGCCGCGCGCTGCGCGATTTCGCGAAACGCGACGACATCGTGATCGCGACCAAGGTGTTCTACCGGATGCGGCCCGGGCCGAACGGCGCGGGGCTGTCGCGCAAGGCGATCATGACCGACATCGACCAGAGCCTGAAGCGGCTCGGCACCGACTATGTCGATCTCTACCAGATTCACCGCTGGGACGACGGCACGCCGCTCGAGGAGACGCTCGAGGCGCTGCACGACGTCGTGAAGGCCGGCAAGGCGCGCTATATCGGCGCGTCGTCGATGTTCGCGTGGCAGTTCGCGAAGGCGCTGCACACGTCGAAGCAGCACGGCTGGACTCGCTTCGTCAGCATGCAGAACCACCTGAACCTGCTGTATCGGGAAGAAGAGCGGGAAATGCTGCCGCTGTGCGAAGACGAAGGGATCGCGGTGATTCCGTGGAGCCCGCTCGCGCGCGGCCGCCTGACGCGCAACTGGGACGAATCGACCGAGCGGCAGCAGAGCGACGCGGTCGGCCAGCGGCTTTACGATGCGACGGCGGAGTCGGACAAGGCGGTCGTCGATGCCGTTGCGACGATCGCGGCCGCCCGCAACGTGCCGCGTGCGCAGGTTGCACTCGCGTGGGTCGCGCAGAAGCGCGGGGTCACCGCGCCGATCGTCGGCATTTCGAAGCCGCAGCAGCTGGACGATGCACTGGCCGCACTCGAACTGAAACTGACCGACGACGAGATCGCCACGCTCGAACGCCCGTACGTGCCGCACGCGGTCGCCGGGATCAACTGAGCGGCGGCGCCGCGCGGCCGTCAGCGCGCGGCGTCGAGCATCGGGTAGGTGAACAGGCCGAAGTGGACGACGTTCAACCCCGCATGCGCGAGCGCGGACGCGAGCAGCCCGCCGCGCCGCCAGGCGAGGCCGTAGCCCACGCCGGCCACCGTGCCGAGCACGATCCATTGCCAGCCGCCGGCCGCATGCGCGGCGCCGAACAGCACCGCGCCGATCGCAAGCGCGGCCCACGGCCCCCATGCGAACGCGCGCAGCGCGCGCGTCAGTCCGCCTTGCACGTAGCCGCGGAACAGCGCTTCCTCGGCGAGTGTCACGATCAGCAGGTTGTTCACGAGCCACAGCCAGCCCGACGGCGGCCATTTGGGTGCCCAGCCGACCATCCCGAACGCGAGCGCGCCGGCCAGGCACGCGGCCGCCGTTGCGACGGCCGCCACCGCGCCGGTGCGCAGCGCGCGCGACAGCGGGACGTCGGGGGCGACCCACGGCAGCACCCACACCAGCCACAAGCCGACGAGCGGTTTGTCGAGATTCAGGTACATCGTGAACGGCACGGCATCCGGCGTGAAGCGAGTCGGGCCGATCACGCGCGGATTGTGGAAGCCGGGAATCAGGTGCAGGCTGAGCGCGATCGCGACGGCGGCAAAGACGACGTGCGCGGCGATGCGCACCGCGCGCGGGCGCTCGGGCATCACGCCCCAGGCGGCCGCGGCCAGCAACGCGAGCGGGGCCAGCGCGAGCGGCCCGAGCTTGCCGAACGCCAGCGCGCACGCATAGCCGAGCGCGGCGAGGCCGGCGCTCAGGCCGTGCTGCGGGCGATGCCACGCGAACGCGGCGGCCGCGAACAGGGCGAGCCAGATCGTGGCGGACGGAAGGAGCGAAAGGGACATGACAGGAGCGGCATTCGTCGGACGAGACGCCGCGCATCATACAGCAGCCCTCTTGCGATGCCGGTGGAGAGCGGTCAGCGGCCGGCGGTTTCGGTGATGCTGTCGCGGCCCGGGACGTGGACGCTGTTGCGCTCGCGCATCCGCCGCCGGTACCAGAACGTCCACAGCAGCAGACAGCCGAACACGGTGTAGCCCATGACCGGCGACACGACCAGCACGCGTTCGACCGGCCAGGTCACGACCATCCAGAGGCGCAGCAGCATTTCCAGCGTCATGAACGCGCCCCACACGAAGGTCATCCGCCGGAGCATCTGCCGCAGCCCCGGCTGGGCTTCCCAGACGGTTTCGAAATGCGCGGCGCCGCCATCCATCTCGCGGGCGACCGTGGCGCGGGCGAGATAGAAGATCAGTGGGCGTTCGCGGAACAACGACAGCAGGAACACGACGCCGATCGTGCCCGACGCGAGCGATTCGCGCATCAGCAGCGTGCGCGCGTTGCCGCCGAGCGCCATCCCGAGGATCGACAGCGCGATGCCCAGCAGCACGATGGCCGCCACCGCATCGACGCGGCGCGAGCGGATGAATTCGACGACCGACCAGATGATCGGCGGGACCGCCGACGCGTACAGCGCGCCGGTTTCGCCGAAATACGGCTGCGCGCCCCGGTAGGCAACCCACGGCAGGACCAGGTTGACGAAGAGTTCGAGGATCAGTCCGGCTCGCGGTTTCACGGTGAGCAATTCCACGCAGGTTGGGGCGAACCTGCAAAGGGCGTGTTGGCCTGCGGTTGCCCCGAAAAGGGTTCGATTGAGTATATCTAAAAAGCGGGCGGGGTTGCGGTGCCGCGTCGGCTGCTTGCCGCCGGCGTCGCCGGCGCCATCGTCATGAAAGCGCCGCGGCCGGCAGCGTGATCGTGACCGTGGTGCCCTGCAGCATGACGCTGTGCACGTGGATCGTGCCTTCGTGCCGCTCGACGACGGTCTTGACGAACGCCATGCCGAGCCCGACGCCGCTGGTTTCCGGCTGGCCGGCGGTGCGGAAGCGCCGGTAACGCTCGAACAGCCGCGTCTGGTCCGCGCTGCTGATCCCGCACCCGCTGTCGCGGATCGTGCAGCGCACGGTCTTGCCGTCGGCGCCCGGCTCGACCCTGCATTCGACGCTCGTCAGCGACGCGCTGTACTTGATGGCATTGTCCAGCAGGTTGATCAGCGCGCGCGACAGCAGCGCCGGGTCGCCGAGCACGATCGTGTCGTCGCGCCGCGGCACGTCGTCGATCGACATGGATTTCCGGTGCGCGAGCGGCCACACCGCGTCGCGTGCCTCGTTCATCAGGTCGGCGAGGTTGACCGGCACGCGTTCGTAGTCGCTGGCCTCTGCACGCGAGAGCTGCGCGAAGCCGTCGGCCATCGCCAGCGTGTGCCGCGCCAGCTTGCCGATTCTCGCGAACTGCTGCTTCATCTGCACGTCGCCCGCCCGTCGCGCCTGCGTGTCGATCAGGATGATCAGCGACGTCAGCGGGGCGCGCATGTCGTGCGAGAACAGCGTCAGCATGTCGTTGCGCTGGCGCTCGAGCATGTCACGGCGGACGGTCGCGGTGCGCAAGGTTTCCAGCGCGTCGTGGATCTGCGTGATTTCGGGCCCGATGCCGCGCGGCATCGCGACGTGCGACGTATCGCCATCGCTGAGCGCGACGATCCGGCGGCCGAGCGCATCGAGCGGCTTCGACAGCAGTCGCTGCACGCCGCGCGCGAGCGAGGCCAGGATCGCGATGCACAGGGTCGTGGCGCATGCCGACAACGCGACCTTGATCCGGGCGGTGTTCCGGTCGCCGATCGCGCGACGCCGGGCCAGGTCGATCACGCGGTCGCGCAATAGCTCGCTCGGCCGGAAATGCGGCACGATCGCGCGGGAAAAGTCGGCCGCACTCATCGCATAGACGCCGTTCTTGCCGCCGGCGACGGCCGCGTCGACGAGCGGCAGGATGTGCGCGTCGAAGGCTCCGTTGAGCTGCGCGTATTCGCGTGCCACGTCAGGGTCGTCGAGCTGTGCGCCGATCGAGCTGTCGATCAGCGCGCGCAATTGCTCGATGCGGCCGCGCATCCGCATGATGTCCGCGAACTGCGTGCGGTCGAGCGCCTGCCGCGCGAACATCGGCGCGATGAGCAGCGAGCCCGTGCGGCCCGCGTATTCGCGGAGATCGCCGAGAAGCCGCGCGAGCAGGATCGCCCCCGATGTGCGCGGGTCGCCCATCGCGGTGTCGGTCATTGCGCCGTCGATCAGCAGCGACAGCGTGTCGACGATCCGGAACAGGCGCGCTTGCGCGTGCTGGATATCGTGAACGCTGCGTGTCGCGAGCGGCCGCATGCCGAGCGCATCGACTTCCGTACGCGCATCGGCGAGCGTGATCCGGACCGAGTCGAGTGCATGCAGCAGGTTGCTGCGTTCGCGATCGTCGAGCACGGTCGCCTGCGCGATGCCGCCGCGAAAACGCTCGAGCGCCTGGTCGGAACGCACGCGCGCGGCGAGCAGGTTGCGGACCTCGGTGGCACCGTCGTCCTGCGGGCGCACCAGCAGGTCGTTCGTCGGGCCGCGTTCGGCCGAGATCACGTTGGCGGCGCTCATCGCGCCGCGGACGAATTCGAAGCTCTGCAGGTCGGCGTTCTCCTGCCGGTATTGCCGGAAACTCCCCCAGATGATCGTGCCGCACAGCAAGGCCAGCAGCGCGGTGACGAGTGCGAAGCCGATATGGGTCTTCTGCTGGATCGTCAGCGATCCAATGTTATATGCGCGTTCCCGGCTAAACGAGAATGAACGATTCATGACACACCATGTTTGCAAGCTATCCCGGGTGGGCCCGTATTCTCGGCCTGTCGGCGCCGTGACACCGTAAGGTTTTGTGGGGGGGGCGGGGGCCGCCTTCAAAGGGGGCGGAAACAATCCCGGCAGGGAGGCCGGATCGTGCCCTGCACAGGATCACCTTGCGTCAGTGTCCTGTCGACATCGGACGAATCGCGCTCGATCCGGAGAAACCCTAGGCACGCACCGGACCGGTGGCGCATGACGACGGATGGTCTGGATTGCGAATGTTTCTGATCGTCGTGTTCGATCGGTGCGCGGCACGAAGTTCGCGACGGACGACGGCGACAAGGAGGGGGCGCTGGGAGGGAATGGCAGGCCGGCGCGCCGCCCGTGCACGGGCGACGCTTCAGGGTGACACTTGCCGCACGCGTGCCGTGGCGCGAATCGCTGCCGCGGCCGCGCGCGCGCTCAGGCGATGGCGGGCTGAACGATGATCTTCACGTTCCGGTCCTTGTGGTTGACCAGTTCCTCGAAGCCGTGCGAGACGATGTCGCCGAGCGCGATGCGCCCGGTGATGAGCGGCTGCACGTCGATGCGGCCGTCCGCGATGAAGCGGATCACGTCCGCGAATTCGCCGTTGTACGCGAGCGAGCCGATCACTTCCTTCTCGGTCGACACGATGTCGAAGAAGTTGAACGGCGCCGGCTCCTCGAAGATGCCGACCATCACCGACTTGCCAGCCTTGCGGATCACGTCGATCGCGAGCTTCGCGGTGGTGGTGTGGCCGATGCACTCGAACGACACGTCGGCGCCGTAGCCGCCGGTCAGCGCCTTGACTTCCGCGATCGCGTCGGACGTCTTCGGATCGATGACGACGCTCGCGCCGACTTCCAGCGCCTTCTGCTTGCGCGCGGCCGACATTTCCAGCGCGATCACGCGCCCGGCACCCGCGGCCTTCGCGCACATGATCGTGCACAGGCCGATCGTGCCCGCGCCGACCACGACGACGGTCTGCCCGACGATGTTGCCGGCCTTCTTCACCGCATGCAGCCCGACCGCGAGCGGCTCGATCAGCGCGCCGGCCTCGGTCGGGAAGTCGTCGGGCAGCTTGTACAGCAGCTCGGCCGGCACGTTCACGTATTCGGCGAATGCGCCGTTGTTCATCAGCCCGGTGAACGCGAGGTTCTCGCAGATGTTGTACAGCCCATGCTTGCAATACCAGCAGGTGCCGCAATGCTGGCAGGCGTCGGCCGTCACGCGATCGCCGACCGCGTAGCCCGTCACGCCCGCGCCGAGTTCGGCGATCTCGCCGCTGAACTCGTGGCCGAGGATGCACTGGCCCTTCAGGCCCGTCAGCGGATGCGGCGCGTCCACCGGGATGAATACGGGGCCCGCGACGTATTCGTGCAGGTCGGAGCCGCAGATCCCGCACCAGTGCACGCGAATCGTGACCCAGCCTGCCGGCGGGCGCTCGGGAACGGGGACCTGTTCGACGCGGATGTCGTGGCGGCCGTGCCAGACGGCGGCTTTCATGCTGGGAGCGGTGGTCGATGCCGGTGTACTCACGTTGCTGTCTCCATCAGGTTGTCGTCGGGCGCGAGGCGTGGCTGCCGGTGCGCCCGTCGCGCGAGTGCGCGAACGACCGGTATGCAGGAACGGGGCCAGCGTGAATCAGGGCGGTGCGTGGCGATCGGACGTGTGCGAAGAGTGCGATGCACCATGTCGTTTTCTCCCAACCGGTAAGGATCGGGTGGAAATGGAGTGTCGGATTTGCTGCGACAGCGAAACGGTGGGTGGAGTGAGACGCCGGGACGTTCGTCTCAGCGCAATGAGACGAATCACGAGACGAACGGTGATGGGGCGACGCGGCTCGCTTCGCGTTCAGGCGACGACTGCGTCCACGGCGACCGCGGCGAGCGGCGTGAATCCAGCGGCGCGGTACAGCGGCTGGCCGGCTTCGGTCGAGATGAGCCACACGCGGCGCGCACCGCGGTGCCGCGCGTGCGCGACGATCGCGGCGAGCAGTTGCGTCGCGAGGCCGCGGCGCCGGTAGGCGTCGGCCGTTCCGACGCGGTCGACGACGATATCGCGCGGCGACGCGAAGCCATAGCGCGCGGTGGCCGCGATCTGTCCGTCGAGCCGGTGCGCGAACAGGAACGCGGCCGGATTCGGCTGGAACGGCGGGAAGGCGCCACTGGCGTTGAACGCGTCGATCGCGTCCGCAGTGTCGCAGGCGAGGGCTTGCGCGAGCGCGTCGTCGCCGGACAGCCCGTCGATATTGGCGGCCATGAAGTGCTCGTCGGTCAGCCGGCGCGTCCTGCCGTGCAGTGCCGGCGGCAGCGGCGCCGCGCCGTAGCGCGTGATCCACGCGCCGACGGCAAACGAGCCGGTGCCGGCCAGCGGCGCACCCTCGATCATGAAATGCTCGAAAGGCCGGCCCATCGTGTCGTCGAACTGCACGACATGGCCGTCCGGGCCGTCGTGCAGCGGCGCATCGCGCCTGTCGCGCGCGGCACAGTACCCGGCGATGAAAGTGCGCACGGCCGCCTTGCGGCGGGAGAAGGTGGACCACGCTTCGTCGAGCGGGAACAGCGTGGCCGGTGCGGGGAAGGCGGTCGGCATGCGGGGGTGCGTTGTCGAGGCGAAGCCATCAGCTTAGACCAGGATGCCGTCGCGTGCCGTGCCGGCCATTGCCGCCATCGCCGAAACGGATCGTTGCACTCACCCCTTTACTTGAAGTTAACTTCAATTTGTATCATGTGCGCCAGTCCCGATTGCGCTCGCGTGAGACATCCCGTTGCACGCGGGCGCTTCAACGGAGGTGAAGATGACCGAAGCGCCTGTCGCGGCCGATGCAGTTGCGATGCCGTCGTGCGGCGGCGTGGTTGCGCATCCGCTCGTGACGATCGGCCGAGCGCCGATTCCGGAGCACGCGGCGGCCGCAGCGTCGCCGTTGCGCCCGCAACTGTTCGTCACGGTGCTGGAGGCCGACGACCATGCGTTGCTGATTCGCTGGGTCGAGAGCGGCCGGTGCCATTACGGCGAGCAGCGCTGGCGCTTGCGCGTCGCGTTGCAGCCGGGCCGCTGCGCGATCTCGGGGCAGCCGATCGAGCCGGGCGAGCCGGTGTTCCGGCCGGTGCGAAGGCCCGTGCCGGCCAATGGCGATGAGATGATCTGCCCGGCGGCGGTGCCGGGTGCGGCCGGCGTGGCATGTGACGCCGCCCCGGAGGGCGACGACGCACGCGAGCCGGCCGACGTTTCCGGTTGAATGCCGGCCGGCTGCGACGCCGCGTTACTTCTTCACGTCGTGCCGGTACTGGATGAACCCGGCGTTGTTCGCGAGCTTGTCGTACAGCGCGCGTGCGGTCGTGTTGGTTTCGTGCGTGAGCCAGTACACACGGCTCGCACCGGCTTCACGGGCATGTTCGTACACGGCCTCGATCAGCGCGCCGCCTGCGCCTTGCCCGCGTGCGTCGGGCGCGGTGTACAGGTCCTGCAGGTAGCAGTACGGCCCTTCGGTCCAGCACGAGCGGTGGTAGATCGAATGCACGATCCCGACCAGCGCACCCGATGCGTCGAATGCGCCGAGCACGAACATCGGCTCAGCCGGATCCATCAGGCGGGCCCACGTCGTCGCGAACACCGCGTCGCTCAGCGCGGTGTCGTAGAACTTCTGATAACCCTGCCACAGCGGGCGCCACGCGGCTTCGTCGGCGGCGACGAGCGGGCGCACCGTGACGCGCGTCGCGTCGTTCGCGCGGCTGGCCGCATCGCGCGCGCGTGCCTGCGCGTGGCGGATCGCGGTGAGCGACTGGCGTTGCCCGCCCTGCGCGTCGAAGTTTTCCGGTGCGAGCCACGCGTCGAACGCGGCGCGCACATCCGGCCATTCGCCGTCGATGATCGAGAACCACGCGGTGTCGCGATTGCGGCCGCGGTAGATGATCGCCTGCCGGAACGTGCCTTCGTAGCGGAAGCCGAGCCGTGCGGCGGCCTTGCGCGACGGGAGGTTCAGGTCGTCGCACTTCCATTCGTAACGCCGGTAGCCGAGCGTGTCGAACGCGTACTTCATCAACAGGAACTGCGCTTCCGTCGAAACGGGCGTGCGCTTGAGCAGCGGCGAGAACGTGACGGAGCCTACCTCGATCACGCCGTTGGCCGGATCGATGCGCATCAGCGCGAGCGTGCCGACCGCGCGACCGGTGGCGCGGTCGATCACCGTGTAGTGCAGCGGATCCGGGCTCGCCTGCGCGGTACGCGTGTAGTCGCGATAGCTCGATTCATCGGCGTACGGGCCGTGTGCGAGATAGGTCCAGTCGCTGCCGTCCGGCGCCTGCGAGTAGGCGGCGTGCAGGTCGGCCGCGTGGCGCTCGGCGTCGAGCGGTTCGAGCCGGCAGTAGCGGCCTTCGAGCACGATGCGCTCCGGGCGCGGGCGTGCGGACCAGTCGGGAACGGGGTGGCCGATGGGTTGCTGGAAAGCGTTGGTGAGCGTGGACAAGGTCGATCTCGCTTCGGTTGGCGGCCGGCGACATGCCGGCATGCAGATGATCGTAGTCGCGACGAGGTACCATGAGAAGCGCCAGAGATTGACAAATTTATGGTGCCACGAATTTCGGGGGCCGAACCGCGAGCCGGCGCTCACTCGCCGTGCGCCACTAGCCGTGCGCCACGTTCCGACATTTTCACGCTGCGATGTTCCGATGACGACTGTCCTTCCTTCCGGCGATGCGCCGTTGCTGCCGCTCGACGCGCCGCTGGCGCGCACGCCGGGCGCGCCTTCGCTGCAGCGCCAGTTGCTGCGCCGCGTGCGTGACGCGATTCTCGGCGGCGCGATGCCGGCCGGCACGCGGTTGCCCGGCACGCGCGCGCTGGCCGAAACGCTCGGCGTGTCGCGCAACACGACGGCCGCCGTCTACGAGCAGCTCGTCGCCGAAGGCTTCCTGCAGTCCGACCGCCGCGGTACGCGTGTGGTCGGGCTGTCGCGGCCGGCGCCGCCGCGCCGGCGTGCCGCGCCGCCGGCCGTCGCGCAGCGCCTCGGCCGGATTCGCCCGAGCCGCATCGGCACCGGCGAATCGGAGGGCTTCCGGCCGGGCGTGCCCGCGCTGACGCATTTCCCGGCGGACGCATGGCGCCACGCGATCGACCGCGCGCTGCGCCGCGCCGGCCGTGACCTGCTCGGCTATGGCGACCCGCTCGGCGAGCCCGCGCTGCGCGAATCGATCGCGCGCCACCTGGCCGTGACGCGCGGCGTGCGCTGCGATCCCGAGCAGATCGTGATCACGGAAGGCGCACAGGGCGCGATTGCGCTATGCGCGCAGTTGCTGACGAACCCGGGCGATACGGTGTGGGTCGAGGAGCCGGGCTATCGCGGCGCGCGCACCGCGATGCAGGCGGCCGACCTCGACGTCGTGCCGATGCCTGTCGACGGGGAAGGGCTGCGCACCGACGAGGACGACTGGCGCGAGCGGACGCCGCGCCTCGTCTATACGACGCCGTCGAACCAGTTCCCGACCGGCGCCGTGCTGTCGATCTCGCGCCGGCTCGCGCTGATCGATGCCGCGTGCCGGCATCGCGCCTGGATCATCGAGGACGACTACGACAGCGAATTCCGTCACACCGGTGAGCCGATCGGCGCGATGCACGGGCTTGCGCCCGATTCGCCCGTCGTCTATCTCGGCTCGTTCAGCAAGACGATGTTTCCGGCGCTGCGGATCGGTTTTCTCGTGCTGCCCGACGCGCTGCTGGCCGCGGTGCGGCCGGTGCTGCCGGAGATGCTGCGCGGCGGGACGCGCCACGTGCAGCTTGCGCTGGCCGATTTCATCGAGACGGGCGAGTACGGCCGCCATCTCGGCCGCATGCGCCGGCTGTATCGCGACCGGCGGCGGTTGCTGCTCGCCGCGCTGGACGGCAACCTGAGCGTGCCGCATCAGATCGAGGGCGGGCCGTGCGGGCTGCATCTCGCGCTGCGGCTGCCGGCGCGCTACCGCGATCGCGCGATCGTCGACGCCGCGCGTGCGCACGGCATCGGGCCGTTTCCGCTGTCGGGTTTTTCGATCGATGCGGCCTCGGCGGGTAACGGGCTCGTGCTCGGTTTCGGCAATACGTCGGCCGACGCGTTCGAGCCGATGTTGCGGATGCTGTCGGCGCTCGCGGAGCGGGTGGGTAGGGAGTGAGGCGGGACTCGCCGTTCAATCACGAAAATATATTTCCTTAACCTTTTAAGTGTTAAATTTTTAAAACAAGGTGGATATTCATCGATTTTTGGTCTTGCTCACCGAGCTGAACGTGCTGCGGTCTTGATCGTCAAAAATGGTCAACGGTGCTTGCAAGTGCTAATGGGATGAGCGACGATGAATTCGTCGTAACAAACGGTTACTTTCATGGAATAATGCGCGGCGCGTTCGCGTCGCCTTGGTCTTGGATTCCGTGATCGATGGTTTCCGTAATGGATCGACTCCAGAAGACGATGATCTGGAGAGCCGTGAAGAGCCCTGTTGGCAATGCCCGGAGAAACAATAATACTGAGCATCGCGAGATCCGCGGCAGACAACCGAAACCGTGGTTATCACGGAGGCCGTTAAAAAAACTATATCAATCTCGATGAGATCCGATTCACACCGCTATTGCTTCCCGAGTTTGCTGGAAGCATTTTTTATCGTCGTCGTGCTGATCATGATCGAGTACCTGATGAATTCGATCATCTGGTCCATCAGCCGAAGCGCCGGGCTTCAACCCATGGCGATTGCCAGCATCGGCCGGGTTCTCGCGAACGGGCTCGTATTTACGGTGCTGCTTCACCACGGTAAATTGACCTACCGAAGCCTGCTGCATGACAGCGTCGATTCCTGGCGATCGACGCTCGGACGATTTTTCGTCCCGATTTTGCTGATGACACCGGGATTGATCGTGGCGGTCAGCGTGATCGAAGTCGGCGTCGGGCAGTTGTTCCCTTGGGGCGGAAGCGGATATGACGCCCGCGAGGTTTACACGAACGGCGGGCTTGGCCTGATCGTGTTGACCTGCCTGATTGCGCCGCTACTTGAAGAAATGCTGTTTCGCGGCGTGATGCTGCGCAGCTTTCTGCAACAGTATCCGACGGGAACGGCCATCGCGCATTCGGCCGCCGTGTTCGGTCTTGCACACCTGAATGTGTATCAGTTCGTCCTGGCATTCGGACTCGGATTGTTGATCGGCAAACTGTACGCGGCCACCCGGTCGCTGCTGCCGGGCATCCTGATCCACGCCTGCTACAACACCGCCGTGGTGATCGTCGCACTGAAAACGCCATTCGAATTTTCCAGGGAGAGCCTTGTGGCCGTCTGGCCCACATCGTGGTGGTTCGGCGCGCTTGCGGCAGGGGTGATCGGCGCGTGTCGTCTGGTCAAGTCGCTCGATGCGCTGAGATTGGCTCAGGCAAGCGCGTCGGGCAGCAACGGCTTGTGTTGAGAACGTTGTATTGGCAAGCGTTCCTGTGAATTCACGGGATGCTGGTGTTGCGCAGTAGTTGTCCAAAACGAGAAAACGAGGTAAGTCATGTGGGGAAAGCAGGTCTGGTTGGCAGGTGTGGCAAGTACTGCGTTGCTGCTCACGGCATGCGGCGGTGGCGATGACAGCGCCGCCAATATGGGAAGCAACGCATCGAGCAACAATACAGGCGGGACGCCGGCTACCACGTCGCCTGCGGTTCCACCGGCGAATGCTTCCCCGCAACCGTCAGTCCAGGTGGCATGCCGACCGAACGGCAACTTCAGCTACTCGGGTGCTGCGTCTCCGGTCACGGCGAACAACGGCCAGCTGGCGGTGCTCGTGGTGCCGAATCTGCCGAGCGAATACGCGAAGAACCGCAACATGACGGCGGCCGGTGTGCCTGTCGCGAGCCTGGTGCAACAGGGAAGCGGCGCGTTCACGACGCTGGCATCGTCGTCTGCGGCGACCGATTGTCTCGGGCTCGACCATGGCGCCGTCACAGATATCCAGGGTGTCGGCACCGATGTAGCGATCGGCCGCTGGAATCGAGCGATGGATACCGACGGCAATACCTATACCGATACGCAAGGCGTTCACTACGCGGTCGGTACGCCGCTGTCGTTACCTGCAACGGGTGGCCCGCTTGCATGTACCCAGGTGATTGCCGACACGGTGGCGAGCAACGACGGCAGCACGGACGGTACCCTCGTTTCGAGTTCGGCCACGCTGGATCCGGGCACCCGCCAGCTCACCACGCTGAACCTGTCGATCAAGCAGGGGACGGCTCAATACGGGCTGACGTACACGCAGGTGCCATTGAACGGTGTGCTGAAGACCACCGGGCCCGCGACGATTCAGTCGATCGTCGTCGGACATGACGCGACGCAGCCGCTGGTGGCTGTGGGTTACTCGGCTGCGTTGCCGAACACGCAAGGGGTTGGCGGGGTGGTGATCCTCTCGTGCCACTGAACCGGGCCGGCGCACGCGTGCGTGCCGCCGGTCGGTGACGCGTGCAGGCGGACGATCCGTAGCAGACCGCAACGATGACGCTCGCGGGTGCCGGCAATGATCCGGCGCTTGCGCGCGTGTCGATGCGTGGTGGATGTGCGGATTGACGAACCGCCCACTTTGTTCGAAACGGCCACCGTCGCGGCTCCGCGCCAGCCGCGCCGCCCGGCATTCGGGTTTCGATTCGTATGTTCGAACAGGCCGCGTGGACTATAAATGGATGGGTGTACCGGGCCTTGTCGAGCGCCTGCGCGTCTCGCGCATGTCGGCGCCGTGACTCCCGGGGGAGGTGCACCGTGGTTCGCCAGACGCTTGCTCGCGCCGTGCTTCGCACCGCGTTGATCGGGGGCGTGTTCGCCGGCTGTTTGCAGGCCCCGCCGGCCGCCCTTGCCGGAACGCTCTCGCCGCCTGTCACGCCACACCCGATGAAGCAGCGGCCGGCTGCCGCGCCTTACGCGATGCCGGTCGATTTTCCGGCGATCGTCGACCGCTACGGCCCGGCGGTCGTGACCATCATGACCGCCGCTCCCGACCAGCAGGCGAGCGGCCCGTCGTTCGCGATCCTCGATACCGACGATCCACTCGCCGCGTTCTTCAGGCACGACGTACCGCCGTCGGCACAAGGCGCACCGGCACAGGTACAGGCACCCGAGATGTTGCCGCGCGCGGTATCGGGCAGCGGCTCGGGTTTCATCGTCAGCGCCGACGGCCTGATCCTCACGTCGGCGCATGTGGTCGACGAAGCGACCGATGTGACGGTACGGCTCACCGACCGCCGCGAATTCAAGGCGACGGTGCTGGCCGTCGACCCGCAAAGCGACGTCGCGGTGCTACGGATCGACGGGAAGAAGCTGCCGTTCGTGCGCATCGGCGATTCGTCGAAGGTACGCGCGGGCGAGCCGGTGATGACGATCGGCGCGCCGGACGGGTCGGGCAACACGGTCACGGCCGGCATCGTCAGCGCGACGTCGCACCGGCTGCCGGACGGCGGCGCGTTTCCGTTCTTCGAAACCGACATTGCGCCGAACCCCGACAACTCCGGTGGCCCCGTGTTCAATCGTGCGGGCGACGTGATCGGCATCGCGGTGCAGGTCTATACGGGCAGCGACCGCTATGCGAGCACGACGTTCGCGATCCCGATCGCGTTTGCCGCAAAGGTGCGTGCGCAACTGCAGAAGCAGATGCAGATGCAGGCGCAGGCGCAGGCGCAGCAGTCCCAGGCGCCGGGCGAGTCGTCGTCCGGCAATGCGATCGGCGTCGACGTGCAGGATGTCGGCATCGGGCTGGCCGCGGCGTTCGGGCTGCCGCGTCCGGCGGGTGCGCTCGTCAACGGCGTCGCGCCCGGCTCACCGGCCGCCGCGGCCGGTGTGAAGCCCGGCGACGTGATCGTGAAGCTGGGCGACAGGACGATCGGCCGCTCGGCCGAACTGAACGACCTGGCCGCCGCGCTGCCGCCGGGCCAGAAGGCGCCGCTGCGGCTGATCCGCAACCGCGTGCCGGTGATGCTGACGATCACGGGTGCCGACGAGGCCGCCGGCAACGCGGGTGCGACCGTCGGCATGGCCGCGCCGAAGGCGGCTGCACGACCGGGGGCGGGAGCAGCGGCCGCCGACGGCGGCGACCGCCTCGGGCTGACGATGCATGCGCTCAGCGACGACGAGCGCCGCTCGACCGGGCTCGCGGTCGGGATGATGGTGGACGCGGTGCACGGCCCGGCAGCCAAGGCCGGCATCCAGCCGGGCGATGTCGTGCTGGAGCTCAACGACACGCTGCTCGAGACGCCCGATGACATACCGGCGCTCGAAGCGAACGGCAGCGTGTTCGCGGTGCTGATCCAGCGCAACAACGCCCGCAAATTCGTGTCGGTGCGTGCACGTTAGGACGTTGACGCGCTCGGCATCGTCCGCCTACCATCGTCCGATATCGCAACCGGTCAGCCAGGCCATCAGGAGCCATCCGGCATGAAAGCAGCACGCTTCATCGTAGTCGTCCACAGGCGCAGGGTCCGGTAGCGGCACCGCGCCGGCACCCATGCGCCCCCGATTCGTTCGGGGGCTTTTTTTTGCATTGCGCACGGCCGTGCGGCACGTGCGCGGAGGGCATCCGCTTGCAATCGAACCTGCCGATCGCTTCCGAACGGGCGTCGCCGAGACTCGCGACGCTGATCCTGCTGTGTGCGTGCTCGGTGCTGCCGCTAAGCCTGTTCCTGCCGTCGCTGCCCGCTATCGCGCGCGACCTGCGCGCCGACTATGCGCTCGTCGCGCTGTCGCTCGGCGGTTACGCGGCGGTGGCCGCGTCGCTGGAGTTCGTGATGGGGCCGTTGTCGGACCGGTTCGGGCGGCGGCCGGTCGTCATGGCGAGCGTCGGCGTGTTCGCGATCGGCTCGCTCGGCTGCGCGATGGCGACCGATATTCGCGCATTCCTGGCATGCCGGCTGATGCAGGCGGCGATCACGTCGGTCTATCCGGTATCGATGGCGACGATCCGGGATACCGGCGGCGGCACGCACGCGGCGAGCCGGATCGGCTATGCGGCGATGGCGGCCGCGTTCGCGCCGATGCTCGGCCCGACGCTCGGCGGCGCACTCGATCAGGCGTTGGGCTGGCGCGCGAGCTTCTGGCTGCTCGGCGCGGCGGGCATCGCGCTGTTCGTCTGGTGTGCGTTCGATCTCGTCGAAACCCATGCGAACCGGTCGTCGAGCCTCGGGCAGCAGCTTCGCGCGTATCCGGCGCTGCTCCGCGCGCGCCGGTTCTGGGCCTATGCGCTCTGCATGGCGTTTTCGACCGGCGCGTTCTACGCGTTCCTGGCCGGCGCGCCGCTCGCCGCGCAAACGGTGTTCGGCATCGCGCCGGCGGAGATCGGCTTCTATATGGGGACCATCACGGCCGGCTTCGTGTGCGGCAGCTTCCTGGCCGCGCGTTACGCGCGCCGCTATGCGCTGGCCACGATGATCCTGTTCGGACGGGTGGTCGCGTGCGCGGGGCCGTTGATCGGCCTCGCGCTGATGTGCGGTGGGGCGACGCAGGCGATCGCATGGTTTGGCCCATGCGTGCTGGTCGGCATCGGCAACGGACTGACCAATCCCGGGGCGCATGCCGGCGCGGTGTCGGTGCGCCCGGAACTGGCGGGCAGCGCGTCGGGGCTGGCCGGCGCGATGACGATCGCCGGTGGCGCCGCGCTTTCGTCGCTGACGGGGGCGGTGCTGACGGCCGGCAACGCGGGCTATGCGCCGCTCGCGATGATGCTGCTGTCGGCCGCGATCGCACTGGCGGCGGCCGTCTGCGTGCGGGTGTTCGATGCGCGGGACGCGGGGCGGTGAACGCAGACGCACGGCATCGGGCATGGGGGCTGGCACTGCTACCGTGCCGTGAACGATTGGCGGACAATCGATCGATTATCGGGAGACGACGAACCCGCCGCGCGCCGGGCATGCTCCGACGCGAGAAGGGCGACTGGACGAGGATGCGATGAGCGACTTTTCTGATTTCCAGCGAGACATTGCCGACGCCGCGAGAGCGACATTCAGGGCGTTGCGGGCGCAACATCCGGACGAGCATTTCTATGCGTTCGCGCTGTATACCGACAGCGGCGCGATGACGGTGGTGCCGGCGGCCAATTCGGTCGAGGGGCTGCGCCGGATCCGCGAGCAACAGGCCGTCCCGGACGACGACCCGTGGTATGCGTGGGGTTTTTCCGAATGGGCGTACGCGGCGGCGGAAGCATCGCCGTTCAATGCGATCTGCGGCAAGCTCGCCGATGACGTGCTGAGCCCGCAGTTCGTCCGCTCGAGATTCCCGGAACATGCGCGGCAACTGCACGCCGACATGATCGCGGCGTTGCGCCTGCTCGACCGCGAAGGCCTGTTCGGCACGGGCGACGAAAGGGCGGCGATCACGCTGTTCGTGTCGATCAGCGACGACGATGCGGCCGAGGCGCTGGAAAACGAATCGGCGAAGGCGCTGAATCCGCCGGCCGTCGCCGACGCATTCCTGCGCCGCTACGACTGACCGAAATCGGGACATCGCACGGCGGCCCCGGGCAGGCGGCCGCCATGCGTGCTGCGTGTCGGCTTGTGGCTTACGGCTTCGCGCCCACGACGAATTCGAACGTCGCGACGCCGTCGACGCCGCCGGTGACGCGATCGCCAGGCTGCAGCGCGCCGACACCCGCCGGCGTGCCGGTGAAGATCAGGTCACCGGCCTTCAGCTCGACCGAGCGCGACACATACGCGATGACGTCGGGTACGGCCCAGATCATGTCGGCCAGGTCGCCTTGCTGGCGCGTGTCGCCGTTGACCGCGAGCCAGATGCGGCCCGTCGCCGGGTGGCCGGTGGCCGTTGCCGCGCGCAGCGGGGTCACGGGGCCCGATGCGTCGAAGCCCTTCGCCCAGTCCCACGGACGGCTCAGCTTCTTTGCTTCGGCCTGCAGGTCTCGGCGCGTGAGGTCGACGCCGACGCCGTAGCCCCACACGTGCGACAGCGCGTCGGCCGGGTCGATCGACCGGCCATCCTTGCCGATCGCGACGACCAGCTCGATTTCGTGATGAAGGTCGTTCGTCAGCGGCGGATAGGCGACGGTGCCGCTGGCCGGGACGATCGCATCGGCCGGCTTCGCGAAGAAGAACGGCGGTTCGCGGTCGGGATCGGCGCCCATTTCGCGCGCGTGGTCGGCGTAGTTGCGGCCGACGCAGAAGACGCGGCGCACCGGAAAGCGCGCGGACGACTGGTCGACTTCGACGGAAGGACGCTCGGCGGCGTCGATGACATAAGCGGACATCGGATGGCCTCGTTCGGTGATAAGACGGATGCCGCGCCCGTGCTGTGCACGGGCCGGCATGCGTGCAACGATACCCGACGCCGGTGCGGCCGGATGTGACGCAACTGCGTTTTACCGGGACAAAACTACGCGTCGGCTGCCGCCGGTGTGTCATCGCCGCCCGGCAGCGCGGCGTTCGCGTCGCGGTATGCCTTCGGCGACACGCCGACCCGCGCGCGGAAGCGCCGCGCGAAATACCCTTCGTCGCGGAAGCCGACCGAGCGCGCGATATCGGCGATGCGCCGGCTGGTATGGGCCAGCAGCGACTGCGCGAGCGCGATCCGGCGCTCGGTCACGAGATCGGTGAAGGTGCTGCCGGTTTCCTTGCGGACCAGGTGCGCGAGGTAGTTGGGCGACAGGAACGCGGCCTCGGCGGTCGCGGCGAGCGTCAGGTCCTCGCGGGTCAGGTTGGCGCGCACGTGGCGCAGCACGCGCGCGAGCGCGTCGCGCCGGCCCGCGCGCTGGGCGCCGCGCTGCGCGAGTTTGTCCAGCGCACCGGCGTATTGCGTGCAGACGAGCCCGATCAGTTGCAGCAGGTAGCCGCGCAGCAGCGTGGTCGAGCCGAACGTGCGCACGCGATCGGTGTCGAGCATGCACAGCGCGAGGCGGCGCGCTTCTTCGTAGGTGTCGCCGGTCAGGATGAAGTCGAGGTGTTCCTGGAAACGGAATGGCGTCAGCTCGGGAAAGCGGTGCGCGGGCACGTCCTCGAGATCGAGCGGATCGACGTCCAGATCGGCGCGCAGGAACGCCTGGCTGAAGTTGATCACGATGAAGTGCGCGCCTTCCGGATGCGGGATCAGGTGCTCGCGGTGCGGCAGCACGAACGCGAGCGCGCCGCGCGGAAACGGCCGCGTGACGCCGCCGATCCGCTGCTCGGTGTCGCCGCCGAGATTGAACTGGATCTGGAAATACGCGTGCCGGTGCGGCTCGGTGATCGCCTGGCGCGACGCCTGGTCGCGGATGTAGAAGTCGAGCCGGTCGCTGCGTTCGGGCATCCCGTACAGGCGCGGCGGGGCGGTGGAGGGCATGAAGGATTCTGCTGTTCGTGACGCGGTTGAGCCGCGATGGTACAGCGAACCGGGCGCGGCGGCGATCCGTGCGGCCGCACGGCTTCGCCCGGTGTCGCTCGCGGCGTGCTGCGCGGCGATCATTCGTCCGGATGGAAGCCGAGATAACGGGCGTGCGGACTGCCGCTGCCGGCTCGCTGGCTCACCGCGCCGACCGACACGAGCGCGTTCATCGTCGACGCACGGTTCGACACCAGCGTCCACGCGATGGCATCGTCGGCGCTGGCCGGGGCCGACTCAGACGCGCGCTGCGCCGTCAAAGCCGTCAGCGCGGCGAGCAGCGCGGCGGCCGGCGGCGCATGGACCGCGAACCCTTCGTTGGCGACCGCCGCCGTATCGATCCCCAATGCCGCGCACAACCGCGCCCGCAGCGGCGTCTCGGCTTCGCTCGCCGCACGCGAGCGCGCGATGTTCTCGCGGGTGGCCGCGTCGACGATCGTGCCGCCGCGGACGAACGGCGTCTGCTGCCACGCGTCGGGCGTGCATTGCTTGCCGTCCGGCACCAGCGGCACGAACGGATTCACTTCGGCGGGATAGATCCGGCACACGAGCGGGCGCGCGTCGTAGATCGCGCAGCGCAGGTCGTCGAGCAGGTTCGGGCATGGCCCGGCATGGGTCGCGGTGAGCATGACCGTGATGCGGACCGGCAGCGAGCCGCTGAGCGCGGCCGTCGAGCGCACGCGCTTGTACGCGGCGAACGCGTTGTCGGGCTCGGGCTCGACGAGCCACGGCATCGCATCGCACAGCAGCTCCACGTGGCCGCCGCGCTGCAGCCACGCGGTGGCCTCGTCGATCGTCAGCGGAATGCGCAGGTCGTGGCAGCATCCACCGCAGCCGTTGCAGGCAAAGTCGAGGTCGGTGGGGGTGTCGTTCATGCTTGATTCGATACGGATGACGGGGATGTCGCGACGCGCCGCGACATGTCGGTGGTTGCGCTTATCGGGCGATCAGCGGCGCGACCCGGCGGCGCAGTTCGGGCACGACCTCGGTGTCGAACCATGGGTGGTGCTTGAACCACGCCTGGTTGCGCGGCGACGGATGCGGCAGCGGCAACACGTCCGGGCCATAGTCGCGCCACGCGTGCACGGTGTCGGTCAGCGTGGCCTTGCGCGACTCGCGCAGGAAATGCCGCTGCGCGTACTGGCCGATCAGCAGCGTGAGCCGGATCGACGGCAGCTCGGCGAGCAACCGGTCGATCCACAGTGGCGCGCATTCGGGGCGCGGCGGGTTGTCGCCGCTTGCGCCGCGGCCCGGGTAGCAGAAGCCCATCGGCACGATCGCGAAGCGCGTCTCGTCGTAGAACGTGTCGGCGTCGACGTCGAGCCAGCCGCGCAGCCGCTTGCCGCTCGCGTCGTCCCACGGAGTGCCGCTCGCATGGACGCGTGCGCCCGGCGCCTGCCCGACGATCAGGATGCGCGCGTCGCGATGGGCCCGCACGACGGGGCGCGGGCCGAGCGGCAGGTCGGCTTCGCAGGCACGGCACGCGCGGATTTCGGTGAGCAGCACGTCGAGCGGCGCGCGCATGGGTTTCGGCATCGAATCTGATCGGGGACGGAGTGGTCATGCGGCGTCACCCGGGGGCCGCGTGCCGGGCGCCGGCGGGCGGCCCGGACTGGCGTGGCGCGGGCGCGCGCGCCGCCTGCATCACGCGGTGCGCATCACGCCTGCGACAGGCCCGGTGCGCCGCTTTCGGCGACGGCAGCATCATACAACGCGGTTTGCGCGATCGCCCGGGCGATCCCCGCGTCGTCGTGCGCACCGTCGAGCATGCCCCAGCGCCGGTATTGGGACAGGAACCACTCGCCTTCGCGCGGATCGGGGCGGTTCACGGCGCCGCCGTCGTGGAAGCGGATCGGCAGCGGCGGCACGGCGAACGGGCCTGAGCCGTAGTCGCCGAGCAGGCGCGGCGCGATCAGCCGGGCCGGTACGCCGAGCGCATCGGGCGACGCGAGCCAGTCGGCCGCCTCGCGACGGTGCGCGGCGCTGTCGAGCCACGCGCAGGCATCGACGAGCGTGCGGATCAGCGCGCGGGCCGTGGCCGGATACAGCGCGACGAAATCGCGCCGGGCCGCCAGCACCTTCTCCGGATGATCGGGCCAGATCTCGCTCGTGACGGCAACGGTCCGCCCCGCGCCGCAGGCCTCGGCCACCGCATGCCACGGCTCGCCGGCGCAGAAGCCGTCGAGTTCGCCGCCGGCGAGCGCGGCCACCATCTCGGGCGGCGGGATCACGACGCTGCGCACGTCGCGCAGCGGATCGACGTCGTGCGACGCGAGCCAGTGGTTCAGCCACATCGCGTGCGTGCCGGTCGGGAACGTCTGGGCAAGGAGCGGCTTGCGGCCGAGCGTCGCGAACGCGTCGCGCACGCTGCCGCTGGCGCGATACGCGTCGGCGAGGCCGCGCGACAACGAGATCGCCTGGCCGTTGCGGTTCAGCACCATCAGCGCGGCCATGTCGGCCTGCGGGCCGCCGATGCCGAGCTGCAATCCGCAGACGAGCCCGTACAGCGCATGCGCGGCGTCGAGCTCGCCGCTCAGCAGCTTGTCGCGCACGGTGGCCCACGACGGCTGGCGGCTGAGTTCGAGCGTGAGGCCGTGCCGTTCGCCGAGGTTCAGGCGCTGCGCGACGATCAGCGGGGCCGCGTCGCTCAGCGCGACGAACCCGAGGCGAAGATGCACGCGTTCCGGTGCGGCGGGATAGGAGGTATCCATGGCAGTCATGACTGGGGTGACGCGTCGAGCAATTGCCGCGCGACGTCGACGATGCGCAGGCCCTGGTCCATCGCGCGCTTGCGCAGCGCCGCGTATGCGTCGTGTTCGGACAGCCTGCGCTCATCCATCAGCAGGCGCTTCGCGCGGTCGATCAGCTTGCGCTCCGCGAGCTCGCGCTCGACGTCGGCCAGCCGGCGGCGCAGCGCGTCGTCGTGCGAGAAGCGGGCGAGCGCGACTTCGAGAATCGGCGCGAGGCGCTCGGCCGACAGCCCTTCGACGAGATACGCGCTGACGCCCGCGCCGACCGCCGCGCGGATCAGCGACTGGTTGGCGTCATGGCTGAACATCAGCACGGGGCGCGGCGCGGTGGCGTGCATCACGGCAAGCTGCTCGAGCGTGTCGCGCGACGGCGAATCGGTATCGATGATCACGACGTCGGGATGCTGCTCCTCGACGGCGGCCGGCAGGCGCGCGGGCGTCGCGACGTCGTTCAGCATCTCGTAGCCGAGGTGCGCGAGTGCATCGCCGAGCTCGCCGATCGGCTTGTCGGTGTCGGTGACGAGCAGCACGCGCAGGCGGGAGGAAGAAGCAGACGTACTCATGACGCGAACGGCGGCGAAAGCCTGGCGCGATGGGCGGATCGGGGGCGGCGGCCCCGTGCGGGCATGGTATCGGTGCCGCGCACGGCGGCCCGCCGGCCGGTGCCGCCGTCTTCATGATGGGTGGGCGGCCGGTGCCGCGTGGCGTCGCGCATGCTACGCGGCCCGGGACAAGGCCGGTTCGATCGCGGCGCCCGCGTCCGGCACGTGCTGCACGGCTGCTTCGCCGATCGCGCCGCCGACGAGGATCACGGCCGGGCTGCCGAGCCGCGCTGCGTCGATGCCGCGCGCGAGACCGCCGAGCGTGCCGGTCCAGCGGCGTTCGTCGGGCGTGCCGGCCCATTGCACGGCCGCGGCCGGCGTCGAGGGCGGCAGCACGGTGAGCAGGCCGGCGGCAATGCTGTCGACGCGGCTCATGCCCATGTAGATCGCGAGCGTGGTGCCGGTCGCCGCGAGACGCGCCCAGTCGGGCTCGCCGTGGTCCTGACGATGCGCGGTGACGAACGTGACGCCGTGGCAATGCGCGCGGTGCGTGAGCGAGATGCCGAGGCTCGCGGCGGCCGCGAAGCCCGACGAGATGCCGTTGACGATCTCGACCGGAATCGCGGCGGCGTGCAGCGTCGCGAGTTCTTCGCCGGCGCGCCCGAACAGCAGCGCATCGCCGCCTTTCACGCGCACCACGTGCGCGCCGCGCAGCGCGTAGCGGCGCATCAGCTTCTCGATGAATGCCTGCGGCGTGGAGCGGCAGCCGCCGCGCTTGCCGACGCGGATCACGCGTGCCTGCGGCGCGAGTTCGACGATGCCGGGCGCGACGAGATCGTCGAGCAGCAGCACGTCGGCAGCGGCCAGTGCCTTCACGGCCTTCAGCGTGAGGAGATCGGGATCGCCGGGGCCGGCGCCCAGCAGCGTGACTTTGCCTGTCGTCATGTCGTGTTCCAGTGCCGCCTGCATGCAGCGGTCGAAAGCGCGTGTGTCTTGCGCGGCGGCGGGCGGTCGAAACGCACCGGCATCCGGCCGTGCCGCGCACGGAAGGACGCCGTTGTCCTGATCGGCCCGCCTGAATGACGGGCATGGTTTGCGGGGACTGCCCACCGGCGCCGTTGCCGGTGTCATGCAGCGGATTCAGCAATATCCGGGCCAACCGGCATGACAGGTTGCGCCGGCGCGGCGGGAGCGGTGCGCAACGTGCCGCGCGATGGCCCCGTGCATGTGTGCAGCCGCCGCGCGCGGGCAGCCGCAATGCCGCGTCGGCGTGCATCGTGCGCCGTCAGCGCGCACCGCGATGTCGCACGGCGACAGTGCTGCAGCGCACCACATCTGTGCCGCGCTGCCTCACGGCGCATCGTGGGTTACGTGGTGCCGCGCGTTGCATGGCACCCGATGCGCCTTGCGTGGCGGGGCTGCGGGCTCGATTCGCATCAACGTGGCACGGCGTTTGCGTGACGAGGTTCGGGCGGATCAATGGCGATTCGTCCGGCAGTACCGATTACCGACGCGCCCGGCAACGGGCTTCATGGGCAACGGCGTCCTACGCATCAGGTCTCGACGAGACCGGGTGCGCAGGACGCCGTTTTTCGTTTGGCGGATGACATGACCGACAAAGCTACCCGTATCGATCTCTTCAGCTTCCGCACCGCGCCGATGCGCGCGTTCCACCTGACGTGGATGGCGTTCTTCGTGTGCTTCTTCGCGTGGTTCGCGTGCGCGCCGCTGATGCCGCTGATCGCACGCGAATTCCACCTGACCGCGGCGCAGGTCGCCAACATCAACATCGCGGCCGTGGCCGCGACGATCGCCGTGCGGCTGCTGGTGGGCCCGCTGTGCGACCGCTTCGGCCCGCGCCGCGTGTACGTCGGCCTGCTGCTGCTCGGCGCGATTCCCGTGTTCGCGGTGTCGTTCACGCACGACTACCTGTCGTTCCTGATCTGCCGGCTCGGCATCGGCGCGATCGGCGCGGGCTTCGTGATCACGCAGTACCACACGTCGGTGATGTTCGCGCCGAACGTGGTCGGCACCGCGAATGCGACGACGGCCGGCTGGGGCAACGCCGGCGCAGGCGCCACGCAGGCGCTGATGCCGCTGCTCGTCGCCGCCGGCCTGATGCTCGGCTTCGGCGAGGATTCGTCGTGGCGCATCGCGCTGGTCGTGCCGGGCGTCGCGATGCTCGTGATGGCCTGGGCGTACTGGCGCTTCACGCAGGATTGCCCGCAAGGCGACCTCATCGCGCTGCGCAAGGCAGGCGTGACGGTCGACAGCGGCAAGAAGGGCGGCTGGGCGAGCTTCTTCGCGGCCTGCGGCAACTATCGCGTGTGGATGCTGTTCGTCACGTACGGCGCGTGCTTCGGCGTCGAGGTGTTCATCCACAACATCGCCGCGCTGTACTACGTCGATCACTTCAGCCTGTCGCTGAAGGACGCCGGGTTCGCGGTCGGCCTGTTCGGGCTGCTCGCACTGTTCGCCCGCGCGCTCGGCGGCTGGCTGTCCGACAAGATCGCCGCGCGCCGCAGCCTCGACGTGCGCGCGACGCTGCTGTGCGCGCTGATCGTCGGCGAAGGGCTCGGGCTGATCTGGTTCTCGCATGCGCAAAGCGTCGGCGTCGCGCTCGTCGCGATGCTCATCTTCGGCCTCTTCACGCACATGGCCTGCGGCGCGACCTACGCGCTGGTGCCGTTCATCGACCGCAAGGCGCTCGGCGGCGTCGCGGGGATCGTCGGCGCGGGCGGCAACGTCGGCGCGGTGGCCGCGAGCTTTCTGCTGAAGGGTGTCGGCGACGTGCAGCACACGCTGAGCCTGCTCGGCCTGGCCGTCACCGCGACCGCGCTGTGTGCGATGGCCGTGCGCTTCAGCGAAGAACACAAGGCGCGCGAAGCCGAGCTGCGCGACCGCGCACTGGCGGCCAGCGGCGTCGCGAACTGATCGACCGAAGGAACGTCACCATGAAACTCATCGTCATCGGCCACGGCATGGTCGGCCACAAGCTCCTCGAATGCGTCGCGGCGGAAGCGGGCGCCGCGGGTGCGCTGCAGGTCACGGTGCTCGGCGAGGAGCCGCGTCCGGCGTACGACCGCGTGCACCTGTCCGAATTCTTCGCGGGCAAGTCGGCGAACGACCTGTCGCTCGTCGAACCCGGCTTCTTCGAACGTCATCCGCAGTTCGACCTGCGCCTGAACGCGCCAGTCGCGTCGATCGACCGCGCCGCGCATACGGTCACGCTCGCGTCCGGCGAAACGCTCGCGTACGACAAGCTGGTGCTCGCGACGGGTTCGCGCCCGTTCGTGCCGCCAATGCCGGGGCACGATCGTGACGGCTGCTTCGTGTACCGGACGATCGAGGATCTCGAAGCGATGCAGGCGTGCGGCACGCACGCGAAGCGCGGCGTGGTGATCGGCGGCGGGCTGCTCGGCCTCGAATGCGCGAAGGCGCTGCGCGACATGGGGCTCGACACGCACGTCGTCGAATTCGCGCCGCGGCTGATGGCCGTGCAGGTCGACGACGGCGGCGGCCGGATGCTGCGCGCGAAGATCGAGGCGCTCGGCGTGACCGTGCATACGGGCAAGAACACGCTGGAAATCGTCGATGGCGAGGAAGGCACGCACCGGATGGCGTTCGCCGACGGCTCGCACCTCGACGCCGACATGATCGTGTTCTCGGCCGGCATCCGCGCCCGCGACGAACTGGCCCGCGCCTGCGGTCTGGACATCGGCCCGCGCGGCGGCGTCGCGATCGATGACGCATGCCGCACGAGCGACGCCGACATCTACGCGATCGGTGAATGCGCGGCCTGGAACGGGATGGTGTACGGCCTCGTCGCGCCGGGCTACGACATGGCGCGCGTGGTCGCGAAGCAGCTTTGCGGCGATGCGGACAGCGCAGCCGAGGCTGCATTCGCCGGCGCCGACATGAGCACGAAGCTGAAGCTGATGGGCGTGGACGTCGCGAGCATCGGCGACGCGCACGGCACGACGGCCGGCAGCCGCACCTACCAGTACGCGGACGAGCGCCGCCAGGTCTACAAGAAGCTCGTGGTGTCCGACTGCGGCAAGTTCCTGTACGGCGCGGTGATGGTCGGCGATGCAGCCGAGTATGGCACGCTGCTGCAGATGATGCTGAACCGGATCGAGCTGCCGGAATCGCCGGAATTCCTGATCCTGCCGTCGTCGGACGGCGTCGCGAAGCCGGCGATCGGCGTCGAGGCGCTGCCTGCGGCCGCCCAGATCTGCTCATGCAACAACGTGTCGAAGTCGCAGATCTGCACGGCCGTTGCCGACGGCGCGACGAGCCTCGGCGCGCTGAAGACGTGCACGGGCGCCGGCACGTCGTGCGGCGGCTGCGTGCCGCTCGTCACGCAGATCATGAAGGCCGAGATGAAGAAGCAGGGCCTCGCGGTCAACAACCATCTGTGCGAACACTTCCCGCATTCGCGCCAGGAGTTGTTCCATCTGATCCGCGTCGAGCGCATCACGACCTTCGACGAACTGCTCGCGAAGCACGGCCACGGCCTCGGCTGCGACGTATGCAAGCCGGCGGTGGCGGGCATTCTCGCGTCGTGCTTCAACGAATTCGTGCTGAAGAAGGAGCACGCGGGGCTGCAGGATTCGAACGACTACTATCTCGCGAACATCCAGCGCGACGGCACGTATTCGGTGGTGCCGCGCATGCCGGGCGGCGAAGTCACGCCGGAAGGGCTGATCGCGGTGGGCCAGGTCGCGAAAAAGTATGGCCTGTACACGAAGATCACGGGCGGCCAGCGCGTCGACCTGTTCGGCGCACGCGTCGAGCAGCTGCCGTCGATCTGGGAAGAACTGATCGCGGCCGGCTTCGAATCGGGCCACGCGTACGGCAAGGCGTTGCGCACCGTGAAGTCGTGCGTCGGGTCGACGTGGTGCCGCTACGGCGTCGACGATTCGGTCGGCCTCGCGATCGACCTGGAGAACCGCTACAAGGGGCTGCGCGCGCCGCACAAGATCAAGTTCGGCGTGTCCGGCTGCACGCGCGAGTGTGCGGAAGCACAGGGCAAGGACGTCGGCATCATCGCGACCGAGAAGGGCTGGAACCTGTACGTGTGCGGCAACGGCGGGATGAAGCCGCGCCACGCGGAACTGCTCGCGTCCGATCTCGACCGCCCGACGCTGATCCGCTACATCGACCGTCTGCTGATGTTCTACGTGCGCACCGCCGACCGGCTGCAACGCACGAGCGTGTGGCGCGACAACCTCGAAGGCGGCCTCGACTACCTGGTCGACGTCGTCGTGCACGACCGGCTCGGGATCGGCGCCGAACTCGAAGCCGACATGCAGCACGTGGTCGACACCTACGAGTGCGAATGGAAGAAGGCCGTGACCGACCCCGACACGCGCAAGCGCTTCCGCCATTTCGTGAACAGCGACGCGCCGGACACGACCATCGAATTCGTCGAGACGCGCGGCCAGATCCGGCCCGCGACGCCGGACGAGCGCGTGCGCGGCAAGCCCGTGGCGATTCCGGTCGTCGCCGAACCCGAGACCGTTTGACCCTGACCGACACCCGCGTCTTTTCCAAGGAGCCCATCATGAACGATCGTCTTCCGCTGTCCTGGACCCGTGTGTGCCCGCTCGACGACATCGTGCCGAACACCGGCGTGTGTGCCCTCGTCAACGGCGAGCAGGTCGCGGTTTTTCACGTCGCGCATGCCGAAGTCGGCGGCGTGTTCGCGATCGACAACGTCGATCCGGTCTCGCAGGCGGCCGTGATGTCGCGCGGGCTGATCGGCAGCCTCGGCGAGCGCGTCGTCGTCGCGTCGCCGCTGTACAAGCAGCACTTCGATCTGCGCACCGGCGAATGCATCGAGGCGCCCGAGCAGTCGGTGAGTGCGTATCCGTCGCGGGTCGAGGACGGTTTCGTGTGGATCGCAGCCTGACCGCCCCGGAGCGCGCATGACCGCCACCCCCGTCAAGAGCGTGTGTCCGTACTGCGGCGTCGGCTGCGGGATGGTGCTGCACGTCGAGGAAGGCGAAGTCGTCAAGGTGTCCGGCGACGCCGACCATCCGACCAACTTCGGGCGGCTGTGCACGAAGGGCTCGTCGGCGCACGTCGCGCTGCGCCGCTCGGGGCGGCTCGACCGCGCGTTCGTGCGCCGGGCGCGCGAGGACGACCTGGTACCGCTGCCGGCCCGCGACGCGATCGCCGACACCGCGCGCCGCCTGCGCGCGGTGCTCGACGCGTACGGGCCCGACGCGCTGTCGTTCTACGTATCGGGGCAGATGTCGATCGAGGCGCAATATCTCGTCAACAAGCTCGCGAAGGGCTTCGTCGGCACCCAGAACATCGAGTCGAACTCGCGCCTGTGCATGGCGAGCGCGGGCACCGGCTACAAGCAGTCGCTCGGCGCGGACGGCCCGCCCGGGTCGTACCAGGATTTCGATCGCGCGAACCTGTTCTTCGTGATCGGCGCGAACATGGCCGACTGTCATCCGATCCTGTTCCTGCGGATGATGGATCGCGTGAAGGCCGGCGCGAAGCTGATCGTCGTCGATCCGCGCCGCACCGGCACGGCCGACAAGGCCGACCTGTTCCTGCAGATCCGGCCGGGCACCGATCTCGCGCTGACCAACGGGCTGCTGCATCTGCTGCATGCGAACGGCCGCACCGATGCCGCGTTCATCGATGCATACACCGAAGGCTGGGACGCGATGCCCGCGTTTCTCGCCGACTACACGCCCGAGCGTGTCGCCGACATCACCGGGCTCGCGGAAGCCGACCTCCGCATGGCCGCGCAATGGATCGGCGACGCGCAGGAATGGATGAGCTGCTGGACGATGGGGCTCAACCAGAGTACGCACGGCGTGTGGAACACCAATACGATCTGCAACCTGCACCTCGCGACGGGCAAGATCTGCCGCCCCGGCAGCGGTCCGTTCTCGCTGACCGGCCAGCCGAACGCGATGGGCGGGCGCGAGATGGGCTACATGGGCCCCGGGCTGCCGGGCCAGCGCTCGGTGGCGTCCGACGACGACCGCCGTTTCGTCGAGAACCTGTGGCGCGTGCCGGCCGGCACGCTGCGCAAGGAGGCGGGGCAAGGCACGGTGGACATGTTCTCGCGGATGGCGGCCGGCGACATCAAGGCCTGCTGGATCATCTGCACGAACCCGGTCGCCACGGTGCCGAACCGGCAGAACGTGATCGCCGGGCTGCAGGCCGCCGAGCTCGTGATCGCGCAGGACGCGTTCCTCGACACCGAGACCAACCGCTATGCGGACATCCTGCTGCCCGGCGCGCTGTGGGCCGAGGGCGACGGCGTGATGATCAACTCCGAGCGCAACATGACGCTGATGCGTGCGGCGGTCGCGCCGCCCGGTGACGCGCTGCCCGACTGGCGCATCGTCGCGGAAGTCGCGCGTGCGATGGGCTTCGGCGATGCGTTCGACTATGCGTCCGCGGCTGACGTGTTCGACGAGATCGTGCGCTTCTCGAATCCGGCGACCGGCTACGACCTGCGCGGCGCGAGCCATGCGGCGCTGCGCGACGGGCCCGTGCAGTGGCCGGTCGCGCCGGGCACCGCGCGCGAGCGGCACCCGATCCGCTACCTGAACGACGGCGTGAGCCAGACGCTGCGCCCGGCCGCCGACGGCCACGACGCGCCGCGCCTCGCGTTCCCGACGCCGTCGGGCAAGGCGCGCTTCTTCGCGCGGCCGCACGTCGATCCGGCCGAGCTGCCCGACGACACGTTCCCGATCGTGCTGAACACCGGGCGGCTGCAGCATCAATGGCACACGATGACGAAGACGGGCAAGGTCGCGATGCTGAACAAGCTCAACCCGCGCCCGTTCGTCGAGCTGCATCCGGATGATGCGAGCGCGCTCGGCATCGCCGCGAAAGACAGCGTCGAGATCCGCTCCGCGCGCGGCCGCGCGGTGCTGCCGGCCGTCGTGACCGAGCGCGTGCGGCGCGGCAACTGCTTCGCGCCGATGCACTGGAACGACGTGTATGGCGACGAGCTGTGCATCAACGCGGTGACGAACGACGCAATCGATCCCGAATCTCGGCAACCCGAACTGAAATACTGCGCGGTCGCGCTGCGGCGCGTCGAGACCGATGCGTTCGCGTCCGTCGATGAGGACACCACGCAACCCGATGCCCGCGCCGACGACGTGCAGCCCGCGCCGACGTTGGTGCAAGCGACTGCTTCACAGGAATCCGACATGGCAGACCTCGACACTTTCGCGGCCGCGCTCGGGGTGGCCGACCTCGCGCCGCCGCCGTTGACGGACAACGAACGGCTGTACGTGGCCGGCCTCGTCAGCGGGCTGAAGGCGAGCGCCGGCCGGCGCGCGGGCAGCGTGCCCGTGCTGCCGGCTGCCGCGCCGCTCACGCCGCCGGTGCGGTTCTGGCTCGACGGCATGCTGGCCGGGCTGTTCAGCCGCTCGCTGCCGGCGAGCGTGCCGGGTGCCGCGGCGCCCGCGCCCACGGCCGATGCCGGCGCGTCCGGCGGCGTGCGGATCGTGCGCACGCGGCCGAAGGTCGTGCTGCTGTGGGCGTCGCAGACCGGCAACATCGAATCGTTGACCGAGGATTACGCGACGCAGCTGATGAACGCGGGCTTCGAGATCCGCACCGCGTGCATGTCCGACTATCCGGCGGCGTCGCTCGCCGGCGCGCAATACGTGCTGCTGATGACGAGCACGTTCGGCGACGGCGATGCGCCCGACAACGGCAGCGAATTCTGGGAAGCACTGCAGGCCGGCAGCGCCGCGCGCCTCGACGGCGTGCACTTCGCGGTGCTCGCGTTCGGCGATCGCAACTACGACCAGTTCTGCGGTCACGGCCGCCGTCTTGACGCGCGGCTCGCGGAACTCGGCGCGGCGCGCCTCTGCGCACGCGTCGATTGCGACGTCGAATTCCAGCGCGACGCCGACCAGTGGCTCGAACGCGTCGTCGCGCGGATCAAGGAGGCCGATGCCGCGCTGCACGCGGTGCCGACCGGCGGGATGAGCCCGTCGGGGCTGCTGCCGACGAAGGCGCATCCGGCGCCGTCGAAGCTCGTCGGGAACCTGCGGCTGAACCGTCCGGGCGCGGCGAAGGACACGCGCTACGTGTCGCTGTCGACCGAAGGCGCGAACCTCGAATATGAAACCGGCGACGCGCTCGGCGTGTGGCCGACCAACTGCCCGGAGCTGGTCGACGAACTGCTGTCCGTCACCGCGCTGAAGGCCGATGCGCCGGTGTCGGTGGCGGGTGTCGGCGACATGCGCCTCGGCGATGCGCTTGCACGCCACTTCGACATCACGCGCCCGCATCCGGACACGCTCGCCTTCATCGCGTCGCGCAGTGCGAACGGCGCGCTGAAGGCGCTGCTCGGCGACGACCGCAAGGGCGACCTGAAGCAATGGCTGTGGGGGCAGCAGCTCGCGGACGTGCTGCACGAGTTTCCGGTCGAGCTGTCGGGCACGGAGCTGGTCGGCATGCTCAAGCGCATGCAGCCGCGCCTCTATTCGATCGCGTCGAGCCCGAGCGCGCACCAGGGCGAGATCCACCTGACCGTGTCGGCCGTGCGCTATTACAACGGCCGGCGCGCGCGCAAAGGTGTCGCGTCGACGTTCCTCGCCGATCGCGCGGACGACGGCCGCGTGCCGGTGTTCGTGCAGAAGTCCGCGCATTTCCGGCCGCCGGTGAACGGCGACGTGCCGATCGTGATGGTCGGCCCCGGTACCGGCGTCGCGCCGTTCCGCGGCTTCCTGCACGAGCGGCAGGCGCGTGGCGCGCGCGGGCGCAACTGGCTGTTCTTCGGCGAGCAGCACGCGCAGACCGACTTCTACTACGGCGAAGAGCTGAGCGCGATGCACGACAGCGGCTTCCTGACGCGGCTCGATCTCGCGTTCTCGCGCGACCAGGCTGACAAGATCTACGTGCAGGACCGGATGCGCGAGCAGGGCGCCGAGCTGTTCGCGTGGCTGGAGGCAGGCGCGCACTTCTACGTGTGCGGCGATGCCGCGCGGATGGCGAAGGATGTCGACACGGCGCTGAAGGCGGTGGTTGCCGAGCACGGCGGGATGTCGGACGAAGCCGCGAACGACTATGTTGCGCGGCTATCGAAGTCGCGACGCTACATGCGGGACGTGTATTGAACGCGCGGAGCGGCGGCGTGCGGCCCGCCGCTCCGCCGCGCGGTTACTGCTGCCGCTCCCAAGCGTGCGCCTGTTCGGCGCGCACGAACGCTTCCGACGATGCCGGCAGCAGGTTGCGGAACGCGCCGCCATCGCTGTCGATCACGTCGACCATCTTCGCGATC
This sequence comes from Burkholderia sp. HI2714, assembly GCF_002223085.1. Classification (NCBI taxonomy): domain Bacteria; kingdom Pseudomonadati; phylum Pseudomonadota; class Betaproteobacteria; order Burkholderiales; family Burkholderiaceae; genus Burkholderia; species Burkholderia sp. HI2714. The sequence continues at coordinate 175,900 of NZ_NKFM01000046.1, forward strand.
ATTTCCTCCGGGTCGTGCTGTTCGAGCGGGAACGTCAGCCGCTCGGGCGTCACGGTATGGACGGCCGGATCGTGCCAGCGTCGCGTCGTTTCCATCATCCGGTCATTGAAGCCCGTGCTGTACGGGCCGGGGTTCACGACCGCGACCTTGATCCCGTGCGGCGCGAGTTCCGCGTGCATCGCCTCGGCCACCGATTCGACCGCGTGCTTCGACGCGCAATAGGCGCCCGTGAACGGCCCCGTGATCAGGCCCGCGATCGACGACACGAACACGATCTTGCCGTGCCGGCGCGCGAGCATGCCGCGTGCGATCTGCTGCGTGAGCTCGAGCGGCCCGAACACGTTCACGTCGAACAGCTCGCGGACGATCTCGACCGGCAGGTCCACCAGCGCGCCCGCTTCGCCGACGCCCGCGTTGTTCACGAGCACGTCGATGTCGAGCTCGGCCGCGCGGGCGCGATCGTGCGCCGACGTGACGTCGAGCTTGATCGCGCGCAGCGCGGTGCCGCGCTGCGTGGCGGCGGCCGTCAGTGCGTCGATTTCGGCGATGACGCGTACGCCGGCCGTCACGTCGTGACCGCGTTCGGCGAGGCGCAACGCGACTTCGCGGCCGAAGCCGGTGCCCGCGCCGGTGATGAGGATGCGTTTCTGTGCCATGTGCTTACCTTGTGGAGTGGAACGTTGCCGGAAAGCGGTCGCGGCAGTGCTGCGCGATCGCGGTGTCTTCGTCGACGCTGCCGCCCGAGATGCCGATCGCGCCGACGCAATGCCCGTCGCCGTCGACGAGCGGTTCGCCGCCGCCGAACGTGACGAGCCCGCCGTGGCTGTGCTCGATGCCGCGCAGCGGACCGTCGCCCGACATCGCGCCGAGTGCGCTGGTCGACGTGCGGAAGCGGACCGCCGTCAGCGCCTTGCGTTGCGCGAGATCGATCGCACCGAGAAAGCAGTCGTCGGTGCGCGCGAACGCGAGCAGGTTCGCGCCGGCATCGACGATCGCGACGGCGATGCCGGCAACCTGCAGCGATGCGGCATGCGCGAGTGCCGCGTCGAGCGTGCGGCGGGCGGCCGCGAGCGGCAGGGCGGCGGTGAGCGGGTTCATGTGGGGCTCCGATGGGACGACAGTGCCAGTGTAGGCAGATGCGGTATATGGGAGAATCCGCATTCCGCTCGAAAGAGTTTCAAGTTTTTTTAATGATGAGCAGACGTGATCCGATGGCCGGGCTGCACGTGTTCATGACCGTCGCGACGGCCGGCAACTTCACGCGCGCTGCCGCCGCGCTGGGCCTGACGCCGGCGGCCGTCAGCCTCGCGATCGGGCAGCTCGAGGGCGAGCTGAACGTGAAGCTGTTCAACCGCAGCACGCGCGGCGTGAGCCTGACGGAGGCCGGCCAGCACTACTGGCGGCAGACGGAACCTGCATACCGGCAGGTCATGCAGGCCCGCGACGCGCTGAAGGATGCGCGCAGCGAGCCGAACGGGTTGTTGCGCGTGACCGCGCTGCCGCTGGCGCGTGCGCTCGTGATCGCGCCGGTGCTCGCCACGTTCCGCGAACGCTATCCGAAAGTCCGGCTCGAGATCCGCTACGAGAATGAACTGGTCGATATCGCGAAGGACGGGTTCGATGCGGGGATTCGCCTGGCCGACCGGTTGCAGCCGGGCATGATCGGCGTGCGGATCGCGCCGGCGCTGACGTGTGCGCTGGTGGCATCGCCCCGTTATCTGGCGCGGCATGGCGCGCCAGCGTCGATTGCGGAGCTCGAGCGGCATGCGTGCATCCGTTTCCGGTTCTCGGAGAGCGGACGCCTGCACAAATGGCTGTTGCGCGACGGGCAGCGCGACGTCGATCTTGATCCGGACGGCGTGTTCGTGACGAACGATGCCGACGCGGTGATCGATGCGGCGCGCGCGGGTGTCGGCATCGCGTTCGCGTTCATGCGAGAGCGGTTCGAGCAGGACGTGCGCGACGGCACGCTCGTCGAGGTGCTGCCCGGCGCGTGCCGCACGCTGCCGCCGATGTGGCTGTACTACGTCAATCGCAAGCACGTGCCGGCCAAGCTGCGGGCGTTCATCGACGTGCTGCGCGAACGCAACGGCGGGGACGACGCGTAACCGCATCCGCCGGCCCGCTGCAACGGTTGGTTCGACGGCGCATGATGGCGGCTCCAGCCACGAATCCATGGAGTCGCGTCATGACCGTATGCCTGCCTTTCCCGATTCGAACCTTCGCCATTGCTGCAGCGCTGGCCGGTGCCGTGATGTGCAGCGCACCGGCCATCGGCCAGACGTCGACCGTGCCGGCGGGTTCTTCCGCTGCCACATCCGACAACGCGGTACTGCTCACGGTATTCCTGAAACACGACCAGTCGCGCCCGCTTGCCGAGCTGAATGCGCAGCTCGCGAAGCAGGGGTTCTACAAGGCATTCCCGCCGCCGGGTGTCGAAGTGGTGAGCTGGACCGTGACGATGGGGATCGGGCAGATCGTCGTGCTGCGGTTGCCGGCGTCGCGGCTGCGCGAGGTCAATCGCGTGCTCGAGGATACGGCGTGGGGTGCGTATCGGACGGAGTTCTATCCGACTTACGACTACAAGGCGATCGGGTTGGGGGAGCATGAGCGGGCGAAGTAATGGGGCCCCTGTGGTCCCGGGTTGGGAGACGGAGTGCACCCGTCACTCGGATCAACCGGTCCCCATTTCCGAAGTGTCGCGTCGGCCCGTGAATCCGTCCTCGTCCACGCAGCCCGACCGGGGAATTTCTCCCAATTCCGCTGCCGGCCATTCATCCGATGAAAAAACCCCGCCGGTTCCCGGTATGATGCGCACCTTGCGTTTGTCGGACGCACTATTTTTGATGCGATTTTTACGCACATGGCACGACAAATCCGCACAATCCGAACTTGAAAGATTCTGTAATATAAATTCCGTATACTCGTAAGTTCTGATCCAGGCGCCGCCTGCCATTTCGCCGGCCGACCGCCCACGCAGAACAACCAGATACGTCGCCGCCTGGCCTCCTCGCGCCGCGACACGCTATGCACCACCACTGAACAACCTATGTCTTCCCGCCACTCTGGTTCGCCCGGCCGCGCCGCGGCGGTGATCGCCCGTGTCCGGGCGCTGATCCGCAACGAGCGCGTGCTGTCGCCGCTGCTCGCGCTCGGCATCGGCCTGCTGCTGATCGTGGTTTTCCAGCACCTGTCGGAATCCGTCGACTACCGGTCGGTGATCCGCCAGCTGCGTCACATGTCCGCCGGCGAGTGGGGCGCGTCGCTGGCCGCGACGGCCCTCAGCTATCTCGCGCTCGTCGCCCGCGACGCGGTCGGCCTGCGTTACGTCGCCGCGAAGGTGCCGCGCGTCGCGCTGTGGATCGGCGCGATCGCCGGGTCCGCGCTCGGTAACGCGACCGGCTTCGGCGCGCTGACGGGCGGCGCGGTGCGTGCACGCGTGTACGGCGTGTCGGGCGTCACGCCTGCGCAGATCGGCCGGATGACGGTGTTCACGAGCGGCACGCTGGCGCTTGCGATGGTGTGGATGACGGCGATCGGCATGGTCTGCGTGCCGGAGGCGCTCGCCGCGATGCTGCACGTCGCGCCGGGCGTGCTGACGTGGACCGGCGCGGCGCTGCTCGTGGTGCTGGCCGCTATGGTCGTGATGTGTGGCAACACCGCGCGCCCGGTCGTCACGCGCTTCAAGTGGCTGTCGTTCGACGTGCCGGCGCGGCGCGATCTCGTCGCGCAGGTCGTCTATGCGGTATTCGACGTCGTTGCGGCGGGCCTGACGCTGTGGGTGCTGCTGCCGGCCGCGCCGGTCGGCTTCCCGACCTTCATTACGGTTTACGCGGCCGCGTTGCTGCTCGGGATGATCGGCCATACGCCGGGCGGGATCGGCGTGTTCGAAGCCGCGATGGTCTTCACGCTCGGCCGCGAAGTGCCGCCGCACGCGATGGTCGCCGCGCTGATCGCGTATCGCGCGATCTATTTCGGCGTGCCGCTCGTGCTGTCGGCCGGCCTGCTGGCCGGTTTCGAGGGCCGCGCGCTGCGGCGCCGGCTCGTGACGCGGCAGGCCGTGCGCGTGTCGCAGCTCGCACCGGTGTTCCTGAGCCTCGTGACGTTCGCGGTCGGCGGAATGCTGGTGATCTCGAGCGCGACGCCCGCGTTCTGGCACCGGATCGCGATCCTGCGCCACCTCGTGCCGCTGTGGGTGCTCGAAGGCTCGCAGGTGATCTGCAGCGTGCTCGGCGTGGCGCTGCTGTTCGTCGCGCGCGGGCTGCTGCGCCGCCTCGACGGTGCTTGGTGGATGACTTTCGCGCTGACGCTCGCCAGCCTCGCGCTGTCGCTGGCGAAGGGCCTCGCGTTCGTCGAGGCCGGCGTGCTCGGCACGCTGCTGGTGTTGCTGCTCGTCAGTCGTCGCCGCTTCAACCGCCATTCGTCGTTGCTGGCGGAGCGCTTCACGGTGAGCTGGTTCGTGTCGGTGGCGATGGTGCTGATGCTGGCCGTGTGGGTGCTGTTCTTCGCGTTCCGCGACGTGCCGTACACGCGCGAGCTGTGGTCGCATTTCTCGTTCGACGCGCGTGCGCCGCGTGCGCTGCGCGCGACGCTCGCGGCCGGCGTGTTCGTCGCGCTGTTCGCGCTGTGGCAATTGCTGCGCCCGGCGCCCGGACGTTTCGTGAAGCCCGCGGAGCAGGACCTGATCGACGCGGAGCAGATCATCCGCGCACAGGAATGCAGCGACGCGGGCCTGGCGCTGATGGGCGACAAGTCGTTCCTGTTCTCGGAGTCGCGTCGCGCGTTCCTGATGTACGCGAAGAACGGCCGCACGTGGGCCGCACTGCACGACCCGGTCGGGCCGCGCGAAGAGTGGCCGGCGCTGATCAGCAAGTTCATTGCGCTCGCGCACGCGCACAGCGGTCGCGCGGCGTTCTACCAGGTGCGCGCGAACGCACTGCCGCTGTATCTCGACGCGGGGCTCACGCTGATGAAGCTGGGCGAGGAAGCGCATATCGCGCTCGACCAGTTCGATTTGAAAGGATCGAACCGTTCGCACCTGCGCTATGCGCTGCGTCGCGGCGACAAGGATGCGCTGACGGTCGAGGTCATCGCGCCGGACGACGTGCCGGCCGCGCTGCCGGCGCTGCGCGACATCTCGGACGGCTGGCTCGACAGCCGCGACGCGCGCGAGAAGAGCTTCTCGGTCGCCGCGTTCCACGACGGCTATCTGGCGACGCAGTCGGTGATGCTCGTGCGGCAGGCCGACAAGCCGATCGCGTTCGTCACGTTCATGACGACCGACCTCAACACCGAGGCGACGGTCGGCGTGATGCGCCATCTGCCGGACGCGTCGCCGTACGCGATGGAATATCTGTTTACGCAGCTCGCGCTGCATCTGAAGGAAGCGGGCTTCCGCAAGCTGAGCCTGGGCATCGCGCCGTTCTCGGGGATGGGGGCGGCGAAGATGCCGTCGCCGTTGCACCGGATCGGCCTGATGGTCTGGCGCTTCGGCGGCCGCTTCTACAACTTCCGCGGCTTGCGCGCATTCAAGAGCAAGTTCGAACCGCACTGGGAGCCGCGTTACCTCGCGGCCTCGGGCACGGTCGGCGTGTTCGTCACGCTTGCGGACCTGTCATTGCTGGCTGGAGGTCGGCGTTCATGATGTTGAAGAAGGGAATCGTGCGGGCGGCAGCCGCCTGCGCGGGAATGATGCTGGCCGGCGCCGCGTGCGCCACGCAGCCGGCCGCGATGAAGGCCGAAACCGTATCGGGCGGCCGCTACGGGCTCGTGACCGTGACCAAACCCAGCGGACCGCTGCGCGGCTTCGTCGTGCTGTTCTCGCGCGAGGCCGGCTGGAATGCGGCCGACCAGCAGGCCGCCGATGCGCTTGCGAAGGCCGGTGCGATGACCGTCGGTGTCGATTCGGAGCGGTATGCGATGAATCTCGCCGCGAAGCAGGAGACCTGCCACCACCTCGACGGCGACGCCGAAGCGGTCAGCCACCAGCTCGAACGCCTCGCGCAGTCGTCGCGCTATTTCACGCCGATCGTCGCGGGCGTGGGCCAGGGCGGCGCGATCGCGAAGCAGATCCTGTCGATGGCGCCGGAGAACACGATCGCCGGTGTCGTATCGGTCGATCCGCCCGCCAAGCTCGATCCGCGCTTCAAGCCGTGCCCGCCCGATCCGACGATCGTGCGCCGCGCGATGCCGGGTTTCGTCGAAACGGCGGCCACGGGCGATTCCGCGAAGCTCGTGTCGCTCGTCACGTCGCATCTGCGGGACACCACCAGCGGCGACGAACTCGACGTGTCGGACCTGCCGCTCGTCGAGCTGCCGGCCAAGGGCGGCAACGGCCAGCTCGCGATCGTGATCTCGGGTGACGGCGGCTGGCGCGATCTCGACAAGACGATCGCCGAGGCGCTGCAGCGCGACGGCGTGTCGGTGGTCGGCATCGACAGCCTGCGCTATTTCTGGAGCGAGAAGCCACCGGCGCAGGTGAGCCGCGATCTCGCGCGCGTGATGCGCACCTACATGGCGCGCTGGCATGCGAACCGGGTGGCGCTGGTCGGCTACTCGTTCGGCGCCGACGTGATGCCGTTCGCGTACAACCGGCTGCCGGCCGACCTGCGCGACAAGGTCGCCGTGATGTCGCTGCTCGGCTTCGCGCCGGCCGCCGATTTCCAGATCCGCGTGACGGGCTGGCTTGGCATGCCCGCAAGCGACAACGCACTGAAGGTCGCGCCGGAAATCGCGAAGGTGCCGCCGCAGCTCGTACAGTGCTTCTATGGCGCCGAAGAGAAGGACACGATGTGTCCGGCACTCGTGAACACGGGCGCCGACGTGATCAAGACGCAAGGCGATCACCACTTCGGCCGCAACTACATCGCGCTCGAGAAGAAGATCCTCGGCGCGTTCGGCAAGCCGGTCGCGGCGCGCTGAACGCCGGCACCCGCTTCGCGGCGGGCGCCGGCCGGTAGCTTCCGGTTCATCGTACGGGCGGCCTGCGGGCCGCCCGTTTCATTTTCCGGCGGGCATCGCCGTTCGCGCATCGTGCTGATAGAAGCCGGTGAACCGGTCGAGCTGACGCTGCGCGGCCGTGATGTCCGTGCCGTCGCCGAGCACCGCGCTCGAGAACCCCGTGCGTTCCATCAGCAGCAGCTGGTCGACCAGCACCTCGCCGGTCGCGCGCAGGTCGCCGGCGAAGCCGTAGCGCTTGCGCAGCAGGTACGCCTGGCTGTACGCGCGCCCATCGGTGAACGACGGAAACACCAGGTCGATGCGCGCGGCCCGCGCGATGTGTTCGGTGAGCGGCGGCAGTTCCTCGTCGTTGCCGATCGTCAGCGTCGCCGTGTCGTGCTGCTGCGCGTCGCCGGCGTGTTCGGCCGGCGTCAGCAGCCGGATGCGTGCGGTCGGATACTCCTGCTTCATGCGTGCTCCACCTGATGGCGCGCGTCGTTCGCGGCGGCCTTGAAGGGTTCCGTGCCGATGCGGCGGACGGTGTCGATGAATCGTTCGCTGCGGCCGTCGTCGTCGATGCGTGCGTCGAGATACGCATTGACGATCGCATCGACGACATCGACGATCTCGTCCGCCGAGAACGACGGGCCGATCACCTTGCCCGGCCGCGCAGGGCCGCTCGCGGTCGAGCCGTCCGAGCCGCCGAGCGTGACCTGGTACCACTCGGCGCCGTCCTTGTCGACGCCGAGGATGCCGAGGTGCCCGCTGTGATGATGGCCGCACGAGTTGATGCAGCCGCTGATGTGCAGGTCGATATCGCCGACGTCGTGCAGCATGTCGAGATCCTGGAAGCGCTCGGCGATCGCATCGGCGATCGGGATCGAGCGTGCATTCGCGAGCGCGCAGAAGTCACCGCCCGGGCACGCGATCATGTCCGTCAGGAGTCCGACGTTCGCGCTGGCGAGCCCGATCGCACGCGCGTTTTCCCACAGCAGGAACAGGTCGTCGACATGCACCCATGGCAGCACGACGTTCTGCGTGTGCGTGACGCGCGCCTCGCCGGCCGAGAACTGGTCGGCGAGATCGGCGAGCGCGTCGAGCTGGTCCGGCGACGCGTCGCCCGGTGCCTGCAGGCGGCGCTTGAACGACAGGGTGACGATGCGCAGCGCGGGGTCGCGGTGGTCGGCCACATTGCGTGCGAGCCAGCGCGCGAAGGCCGGATGGCGTGCGGCCTGGGCCGACAGGCGCAGGTTCGCGTCGCGCAGGCTGACCGTGCGCGGCTTGAGCCGCGGCGGGACGAACGATGCGGCGACGCGATCGAACTCGATCTGCGGAATCGTGTGCAGCCCGCCGTCGTGATCGACGATCTGGCGGAACTCCTCCTCGACGTCGTCGATATAGCGCTGTCCCTCGGTCTTCACGAGGATCTTGATGCGCGCCTTGTACTTGTTGTCGCGCCGTCCGTAGCGGTTGTACACGCGGACGATTGCCTCGATGTAGTTCATCACGTGCTGCCAGGGCAGGAACGCGCGCAGCAGCGTCGCGATCATCGGCGTGCGGCCCATCCCGCCGCCGACGCTTACGCGAAAGCCGAGCGCGCCCGCGTCGTCGCGCACGAGCTTCAGCCCGACGTCGTGCCAGTCGGTGGCCGCGCGGTCTTCGGTCGCGCCGGTGATCGCGATCTTGAACTTGCGCGGCAGGAACGCGAACTCGGGGTGCAGCGTGGTCCACTGGCGCATCACCTCGGCGAACGGGCGCGGATCGGCGATCTCGTCCGGCGCGACGCCGGCGCGCTCGTCGCACGAGATATTGCGGATGCAGTTGCCGCTCGTCTGGATGCCGTGCATGTCGACGGTCGCGAGCAGGTCCATCACGTCGGCGGCCTTGGCGAGCGGAATCCAGTTGAACTGCACGTTGGTACGCGTCGTGAAGTGCGCGCTGCGGGTCGGCAGGCGCAGCGTGCCGAGCAACGCCTGCGCGTCGGCTGCGGCGCGGTAGGTGGCATCGTCCGGCACGTCGTAGTCGCGCGCGATCCGCGCGAGCACGCGCAGCTGGGCGCTCGACAGTTCGCCGTACGGGACGGCCACGCGCAGCATCGGCGCGTGGCGCTGCACGTACCAGCCGTTCTGCAGGCGCAGTGGCCGGAATGCGTCTTCGCTCAGCGTGCCGTGCTGCCAGCGTTCGAGCTGGTCGCGAAACTGGGCGGCGCGGCTGTGCACGAGCGCCCGGTCGAAAACGGTATATCGATACATGACGTGATACGCGAGAGGAGCCGTGGCGCGGAGCGCGCGGCTCGGGACAGACGTTGCGACGGGTGTCAGGCAACCGGAGACAGCGTAGGGAACGCGGTGCGGCGGGACAAGCAGCAGATGGGGACGAAAAGGGCGCAGCAGATGGCCGGCGTGACGCCGGCCCGGGCGTTTATGCGGCGGCGTCCACGACGAGCGCCGGATCGAGCGCGCGGATGCGCTGGTCGATGAAGTAGCCGCCGCCTTCCTGGTAGCGCAGGAACAGGCGGCTGCACGAGCGGCAGCGGTTGACGGTGCAGCGGTTGTACGGGAAATGGCGCAGGGCGATCGGCGCGTCGTCCGACGCGTAGTGCGTGCCGGCCGGGTGATGTTCGGCGTAGGTCGGCTCCGTCTCGCCGGGCGGTGCGAGCGTGGCGACTTCGGTCAGTTGCGCGTCCTGCAGCGACAGCGGCAGGGTCGTCCATCCGGCAAGCGGCGTTTTCGTGCAGATGCACGACTGCGTGATATGCGCGGCTTCAGCGGTCAGTTTCAACAGCGCGTCGTGATCGAGGTAGGGCAGTTGACTCATGGGCAATCATGAAGGGCGGCGGGATCAGCACTGTAACCCGCGTGCGGATTGCGCGCATCACCGTGACGCAGGCGGTGCGCACCCGGTGGGATTCAACCGCCCTTGCGGACCGACGGCTGCGCGACGAGCTCACCGAGCACACGGATTGCGCGCTCGATGTCGCGGCTCCACGGATGGCCGAAGTTCACGCGCACGCAACGCTCGAAGCCATGCGCGGCCGAAAACAGCGGCCCCGGCGCGAAGCTGATCCCGCGTGCGATCGCCTGGCGATGCAGCTCCATCGCGTCGATCGCGTCGGGAAACGCGAGCCACAGAAAATAGCCGCCTTCGGGCCGCACCCACTCGACGCCGGCCGGCAGCGAGCGCCGCAGCGCGTCGTCCATCCGGTCGAGCTGCGTATGCAGCGCGCCGCGCAGCTTGCGCAGGTGCCGGTCGTAGCCGCCGTGCTCGAGATAGTTCGCGATACCGACCTGCGCGGGAATGCTGGCCGACAGCGTCGTCATCAGCTTGAGCCGCTGCACCTTCTCCGCGAACCGGCCGGCGGCGGCCCAGCCGATCCGGTAGCCGGGCGCGAGCGTCTTCGAGAACGAACTGCAATGCATCACGAGGCCGTGTCGATCGAACGCGCGCGCGGGCAGCGGATAGTCGGGGCCGAAGTGCAGCTCGCCGTACACGTCGTCCTCGATCAGCGGCACGTCGCGCGCGGCGAGCAACTCGACGAGCGCGCGCTTCTTCTCGGCGGACAGCGTGACGCCGGTCGGATTCTGGAAGTTGGTCATGAACCAGCACGCGCGGATGTCGTGCCGGTCGAGCGCGTTTGCGAGCGCGTCGAGATCGAGGCCCGTGCGCGGATCGACGGGAATCTCGACCGCGCGCAGGTCGAGCCGCTCGATCGCCTGCAGCGCCGCATAGAAACCGGGCGCCTCGACAGCCACGACGTCGCCGGGCCGCGTGACGGCCATCAGGCACAGGTTCAGCGCTTCGAGCGCGCCGTTCGTGACGACGATCTCGTCGATCGGCTGCGAGATTCCGGTTGCGAGATAGCGCCGCGCGATCTGCTGGCGCAGCGCCTCGTTGCCGGGCGGCAGGTCGACGACCGTGCTCCACGGGCTGACGAGCCGCGTGGCCTGGGCGAGCGATTTCGCGAGACGCGGCAGCGGAAACAGTTGCGGCGACGGGAAGGCGGAGCCGAGCGGCACGATGCCGGGTTGCGTGGCCGCGTCGAGAACGGAGAACACGAGGCTGCTGATGTCGACCTTGCGCGTGGCGCCGGCACGGCTTGCCTGGCGCTTGGCGGCCGGGCTTGCCGCCGGCGTGGCGCCCGGCGCGACGTAGTAGCCCGAGCGTTCGCGCGCGCGGATCAGCCCCCACTGTTCGAGCAGGTAGTACGCGCGAAACACCGTCGACTGGCTCACGCCGTGCTGCGCGATGATCTGCCGCAGCGACGGCAGGCGCGTGCCGACGGCGAGGTTGCCGTTGCGGATATCGTCGGCGATCGTGTGGGCGAGGGTTTCGTAGCGTTTCATCGGCGAGGGCGGAGCGCGCCGTCGCCACGCGCGGGCCGGAGTGGCGCCGCGCCGGCGGGCGCGGCTCATTGTCCGATGCGTGGCCCGAAAAGGAAAGCGCAGGCGCGGCGGGCCGCGCTTTCCGGCTGGGTCAGGCCGCGTTCGGCTCGACGTTCTGCCGGTTCGCGGCGCCGCGCAGCGGCGGCAACGGCTCGACCTTGCCGACGATGAACAGGTACGACAGTGCACCGACCACGCACAACGCGCCGGCCACCGCGAGCGGCACGACGAACGAGCCCTTCGTGATCGACAGCATCACGCCCGTGAACGTCGTGATGAAGATCCCCGCGAGATTGCCCGCGAAGTTCTGGATGCCGCCGAGCGACGCGACATGCGCGGGCGTCGGTGCGACTTCGCCGACGAGCGTCCACACGTTGGCGCCTGCAAACGACAGGCTCGCATAAGCCAGCGCGAACAAACCGAGGCAGGCCCACACGTTCTCGACGAAGGCCGACAGTGCGATCGACGAAGACAGCAGCATGCCGAGCACGAGGCAGGTCTTGCGCGCAGCGGTCGCGCTCCAGCCGCGGCGGAACAGGCTGTCCGACACATAGCCGCCGAGCCAGCCGCCGGGAATCGCGAGCAGCGCGGGCAGCATGCCCCACGTGCCGAGCGACGCGAGCGAGAAGCCGCGCGACTGCAGCAGGTAGCTCGGGAACCACGTGATGAAGAAGTAGATCGCGAAGTTCAGGCAGAACAGGCCGATCATCATGCCCCACACGGTGCGGTAGCGGAACAGGTCGAGCCACGATACCTTCGGGCCATCGGTTGCGGCCGCAACGGTCGGTGCGCCGCGTTGCGCGAGCAGTGCATCGACGGCGTCGGGCGCGATCGCGTGATAGCGTTCCGGGTCGCGATAGATGAACCACCACGCCAGTGCCCACACAATGCCGATGCCGCCGGTGATCACGAACGACCCGCGCCAGCCGACGATCGAGATCAGCCACGCGACGAGCGGCAGCGACAGCGCGGAGCCGACGCGCGAGCCGCTGTCGAAGATGCTGCTCGCGAGCCCGCGTTCGCTGCGGGGGAACCAGTTGAACGCGACCTTCGCGAACGACGGGATCGCGGCCGCTTCGCCGACACCGAGCATCAGCCGCACGCCGACGAGCTGCGCGAGGCCGCGCGCGGCGCCGGTCGCGACGGTGAACACCGACCACCAGCCGACCGCGAGCGCGAGGCTCACGCGCACGCCGACCTTGTCGATGAACCAGCCGGCCGGCAGTTGCAGGAATGCGTAGGTCCAGAAGAATGCGCTCAGCACGAGCCCCATGCCGACCGCGTCGAGGCCGAGGTCGGCGCGGATGCTGGGCGCCGCGATCGCGAGGTTCGCGCGGTCGATGAAGTTGATGACGTTGGCCAGGAAGCACATGAGGATCATGGCCCATCGGATGCGTGGCATGCGGTGTCTCCGCGCGGAATGTCGTGACGGGCCGCCGGCGATCCGCAGCGCCGGCGGCCTCGATGGGCGGGTTATCGCGTGGCGTGCGACGGCGTGCGGTCGAACTTCGCGAGCGCTTCCCACAGGCCGTTCAGGTAGACCGCGCCGAGCGCGCGGTCGTAGAGGCCGTAGCCGGGCTTGCCCGTCTCGCCCCAGATCATGCGGCCGTGGTCGGGGCGCACGTAGCCGGTGAAGCCGGTGTCGTGGTAGGCCTTCACGATCGCGGCGATGTCGAGCGAGCCGCAGCTCGACAGGTGGGCGGTTTCCTCGAAATCGCCGTTCGCGTCGACCTTCACGTTGCGGATGTGCGCGAAGTGGATGCGGCCCATCGCGCCGAATTCGCGCACGAGCGCCTCGACATCGTTCTGCGGGCCCGCGCCGAGCGAGCCCGAGCACAGCGTCAACCCGTTCGCGGGCGTGTCGACGATGCGCACGATCCGCGCGAGATCGTCGCGGTTCTTCACGATGCGCGGCAGCCCGAAGATCGGGCGCGGCGGATCGTCGGGGTGGATCGCCATCTTCACGCCGGCTTCCTCGGCGACGGGGATGATCGCCTTCAGGAAGTATTCGAGGTTCGCCCACAGCGCGGCTTCGTCGACGTCGCGATACTCTGCGAGCAGCGCCTTCAACTGTTCGGGCCGGTAGCTCGAATCCCAGCCCGGCAGCGCGATGCCGTCGTCCGGATCGATCCGGTCGACCGCGGCGGTGCTGAACGCGAGGCAGGTCGAGCCGTCGTCGAGCGTCTTCGACAGCTCGGTGCGCGTCCAGTCGAACACGGGCATGAAGTTGTAGCAGATCACGCGCACGCCGGCCGCACCGAGATGGCGAATCGTCTGACGGTAGTGGTCGATCAGGCGGTCGCGGCCCGGCTTGCCGAGCTTGATGTCTTCGTGGACGGGCACCGACTCGACGACTTCGAACTGCAGGCCGGCGCGCTCGATCGTCGCCTTCAGCGCGTCGATCTTGTGCGCGGGCCAGACTTCGCCCACCGGTTCGTCGTAGATCGCGGACACGATATGCGTGACGCCCGGGATCTGGCGGATGTATTGCAGCGAGACCGGATCGGACTCGCCGTACCAACGGAAAGACATCTTCACTGGAGCGGCTCCTGGCTGGCGGTTGAGGCATCGGACGGACGGGCGGCAGCGTGCCGGCCCCTTCTCCGGTGTGCGGATTATGATTGGTATGCCAGTTGTGCGGGATAGTGGTTTACCAGTTATCGAGATGGGACCGGGGTGTCAGCGCATCACTGGAAAGGCATGCGTTGCACCGGCCACCACGCCGAATCGGAGGCTGCCCTGAATTGGTGTACCATTTTGGCGATCCGGCGCCGCGACGGCGCCGGCCAGCCTGTTGCGAGCCTTTCGATGACCGATCTTTCCAGCCTGCCAGCCAGCCGCGATACCGATGCCGCGGACCGCTCCTATATCGGCCTTGCGCGGCAGATTCACGCGATGGTGGCCGCCGGCGCGTTCGAGGCCGGTGCGCGGCTGCCGTCCGAGCGCAGCCTGGCCGACCAGTTCGGCGTGAGCCGCACGCAGGTGCGCGAGGCGATCATCGCGCTCGAGGTGCAGGGGACCGTCGAGGTGCGGATCGGTTCGGGCATCTACGTATCGGCGGCCGACGCCGCGCGGCCGGTGACGTTCGAGGTGCCGCGCGGCCCGGGGCCGATCGAGACGCTGCGCGCACGCGGGCTGATCGAGGCGGAAGTCGCGGCGCTCGCGGCGACCGAACGCAAGGATGCGGATCTCGACCGGCTGTTTTTCTCGCTGACGACGATGCGCGAGCAGATGGACGACAAGGTCGCGTACGACGCGGCCGATCGCCAGTTCCACCTGCGTATCGCGGAATCGACCGGCAACACGGTGCTGCTGCACATGGTCACCGCGATGTGGGACTGCGCGCGCAGCGATCCGCTGTGGGACAAGATCGAGGAGCATTTTCACTCGACCGCACTGCGCGAGGCGTCGCAGGAAGATCACCAGCGGATCTTCGCGGCGATCATGGCGCGCGACGCCACTGCGGCGCGCGACGCGATGCGTGCACACCTGTCGCGCGTGATCGCGGAATTCACGCAGGCGTGGCGCTGACGCTCGTTCCGTCAGAGGAAAGAGGCCGGCGTAACGTAACCGTCATGCGACGGTGAGGACCGGCGCGCGTGCCCCCTTGTACGGCTTCTTCCGATTGCACGACCACAGGTTTTATGGTCTTGTTGCGGGATATCGCATCGACTCAAAAAAGGACAGTCGAATGCAGCC
This sequence comes from Burkholderia sp. HI2714, assembly GCF_002223085.1. Classification (NCBI taxonomy): domain Bacteria; kingdom Pseudomonadati; phylum Pseudomonadota; class Betaproteobacteria; order Burkholderiales; family Burkholderiaceae; genus Burkholderia; species Burkholderia sp. HI2714. Next base: position 190,920 of record NZ_NKFM01000046.1, read on the forward strand.
GGGCGATTCACACGGGGTCCTATTCATCAGGGGAATCGGCGCACGTACGCGCGTACGGTTCGCCGTGCGCAGGCTGCTCGTCATTTTGACAGTGGGCTTGCTTGCCCCTGCGCTTGCGGCTTTCGCCGCCTCTCCCGAAACCGTCAACGACAACGTGCTGCGTGTGCTCGCATGGCCCGGTTATGCGGACAGCGATGTCGTCAGCGCGTTCGAGGCACAATTTCACGCCCGCGTCGAAGTCACGTTCGTCGACTCCGACGAAGCACTGTGGGCGCGCATGCACAGCGCGGCGCCACCGCCGTACGACGTACTGGCCGCGAATACGGCCGAGATCCAGCGCTATGCGCACGAACGCCTGGTCGCGCCGATCGACCTGTCGCGCATCCCGAACCGGCGGCGGCAGTTGCCGAACTTCCAGCAGCTCGCGGCGATCGACGGGCTCGTTGAAGCGGGCGCCACGTATGCGATCCCGTTCACGTATTCGTCGATGGGGCTGATCTACGACCGCAAGCAGGTGCCGGCCGCGCCGCGCTCGATGCGGGAGCTGTGGAATCCGCGCTACCGCGGCAAGGTGCTCGACTTCAACAGCGCGCAGCACAATTTTTCGTTTACGGCGCTGGCGCTCGGCTATCCCGATCCGTTTCGCCTGTCGCCCGCGCAGACGTTCGCCGTCGCGCACAAGCTGATCGATCTGCGCCGCAACCTGCTGGCGTACTACACGCTTCCTGAAGAGGCGACCGCGTTGTTCGTCCAGCATCGTGCAGCACTGATGTTCGGCAACTACGGCACACAACAGGTCGAACTGCTGCGACGTGCCGGCGCGGACGTCGGCTACGTGATCCCGGATGAAGGCGCGCTCGCATGGCTCGACTGCTGGGCCGTCACGCGCGGCGCGCAACATCCGGAGCTCGCGTTCGCGTGGATCAATTACATGCTCGAACCGGCGATCGGCGCGCTGCTGACCGAACGCCAGGGCCTCGCGAACACGCTCGCGCCACCGCCGGGACTCGACACCGGACACCAGCATCTCGTCTGGCTCCAGCCCGTCGAGGACATCGCGCGGCGCGAATCGCTGTGGAGCCGCATCGTGTCGGGCGACCGGCCGGAGCGGTTCGGAAAATGATCCGGCTCGGGCTCACGTCGAAACTGTCGGTGCTGTTCGCGTGCATCGGCGTGATCGCGTCCGGCACGACCGGCTATTACGCGTATCGCGCGAACCGCACGATGCTCGTGCAGGAGGCGCAGCACAGCCTGCTGATGTCGACGCAACTGCTCGGGCAGCGCTTCACCGCGGTGCTGTCCGACGTCGCGGACGATGCGCTCGTGCTCGCGCAGTTACCGTCGACTGCACGGGTCTCGGGCGGCGACAACCGGGATGGCGCGCCACGCGCGCGGCTCGAGCAGGTGTTCTTCAGCTTCATGAGAAATCACCCGGAGTACCTGCAGGTCCGCCTGATCGCGCGCGGGGATTTCGGACTCGAACGTATCCGTGTCGATCGCGATGCGAATGGCATCGTCGTGCTGCCGGACAGTGCGTTCCAGGAGAAAGGACAGTTTTCCTACGTATTCGATACGCTGGCCACGGCGCCGGGCCATATCTACCTGTCGCCGATCGTGATCAACCACGAGACGGGGGCGCACGCGGCCGAAGGGCTGCCGATCCTGCGCGTGGGCACGCCGGTCGTCGACGCGTCGGGCCAGACGGTTGGCGCGCTCGTCGTCGACGTCGAGCTGTCGCGCGTGTTCGACCGGCTCGAGCGCGATCTGCCGGAAGACTACACGGTGTACCTCGCGAACGAGTGGGGCGATTTCCTCGTGCATCCCGATCCGTCGCAGACGTTCGGCTTCGATCGCGGCCGGCGCGTGCTGATGCAGGACCGCTTCGCCGCCACGCGCGCGCTGTTCGACAGCGGGCGCGTCAGCGTTGCCTTCAATGGCCTTGCCGACCCCGACGCGGCGCCGGGGCAGATGTTCGCGTTCGTGCGCACGCCGTTCGGGCACGACGAGGGCAACCGCTTCGTCGTGCTCGGGATGGGGCGCCCGCTGGCGGATGTGTTGTCGCCGGCCGGCATGCTCGGCGAACGGATCGTCCGGATGGTGCTCGTGTCGAGCTTGATGGCGGTGATCCTCGCGATCCTGTTCGCGCGTGCGATCACGCGGCCGCTGCAGACGCTCGCGCGCGCCGCGACGCACGTGTTCGACGATCCGGCCGCCGAGCAGTTGCCGGTCGGGCGTGCCGACGAGATCGGCGTGCTCGCGCGCTGTTTCGACAGCATGCGCGTCGAGATCCGCACGCAGGTCGCGATGTTGCGGGCGAAGCAGCTGGAGCTCACGCACCTCGCCGGACACGATGCGCTGACCGAATTGCCGAATCGCCTGCTGTTCATGGAGCATCTCGATGCCGCGATCCGGCGTGCGGCCGCGATGCACGAAGGGCTGGCCGTGATGTTCGTCGACCTCGACCGCTTCAAGCAGATCAACGATCAGCACGGACACTCGGCCGGCGACCGCACGCTCGTCGCGGTCGCCAAGCGGTTGAGCCTCGTGCTGCGTGGCGGCGACATGGTCGCGCGGCTCGGTGGCGACGAATTCATCGTGCTGATTACGGACGTGCACTCACCGGCGGTGATCGGCGACGTCGCGTCGCGCATCCAGCTCGTGATGGACGAGGAACTGGAGTTCGGCGACCGGCGTGTGGCCGTCGGCGCGAGTATCGGCGTCAGCGAGTTTCCGGCCGACGGCGCGTCGGCCGAGGAACTGCTCGTCAAGGCCGATGCGGCGATGTACGCGGCGAAGGCGTCCGCGCAGCGCGCGTTCGTACGCTATCAGGAACTGGTCGGCAACGGGAGTGGCGCCGGCACCGGGACGGACGAAGCGGCCGGCCGCGTCGCGTCGGGCGGCGGCCGGTGACGGCCGGTCGCTGACCTGCGCGTTGCAAACGCCACGAGCCCGTCGCAAGACGGGCTCGTGGCGGGTGCGGACTGCGCGCGAAGGCGCGCAGCGGCAGGCTTGCTTAGTGACCGAAGTAGACCGAGTCGCGCGGGTTTTGCACCTTGGCGGCCGGTGCGCCACCCTGGACGGTCGCGGCCGGTTGCGAACCGTAGCCGCTGTTGTCTTCGGCGTGCACGCGGGCTTGCGCGGCCTGGATGTCGGCCGGGTAGTACGGGCTCGACTGGCTCGGCTTGTAGCCGGCGCTTTCGAGCTGGACCAGTTCGTTGCGCACCTGGGCGCGGGTCACGGTGCTTTGGGCGAAGGCGCCGAACGAGGCGGACAGGGCGACAGCGGCAACGACTGCGGAAACGAGCGATTTCATGATGACCTCCGATGTTTTTGGCTTTCCGCGTTCGACACCATGTCGTAAGCGGTTGATTACATCGTAGGCGCCGGTCGACCTAGGGTAAACGTGAGTTTCGGCGAAAGATCGTTGCAGCCGGGACAATAATTTCGAGACAAATGCCTTCCGTCCCTAATCGACGTGGCCGGATTTGCAACGGAGAGGAGGCGGACGCGCGCGGCGCGGATGGCACGCAGGGGCACGCACGGGCGGGCGCGCGGCGGCGAAGGCGCGGGCGGAGAGCGGACGAACCGCGACGCTGCCGGATCAGGCGTCGTCGTCGATTTCCTTGCGTTCCCGGCGTTCCTCGTTGCCGCGGCGCGCGCGCAGGCGCTGGCGCGACAGCACGGCGATCACCTGCTGGGTCGGCGCGCCGGACGGCAGTTCGTTGCGGATGCGATCGGGCACCATGGGCAGGCCCGCACGCTGCCGGCGCAGCGCCTTGGCGATTGCCCGGCGGCATTCGTCACCGTGGCAATCCCATTCATCGCGGATTCTCTGGCAATAACGGCATTGTTCCATCGGAACAGTCTAACGCGTCTTCGGGAACGGGGCTGAACGCTTGCCCCGACGCGTCACGGGTTGGCTGCGGCACCGGCGAGCGCTTTCGCATGCGACTGGAAGCGTCGGTGCTCTTCCGGCGGCACGAGCGAGCCGCCCGTTGCCCAGATGACGTGCGTCGACCGGCCCAGGTCGATCGCGTGGCGATGCACGTAGTCGCGGCCTGCCGGGGACGCCGTCAGCCAGCCGGGGCCGCCGACGGCAGCGGCGGCCGACGGTTCGAGTTCCACGCCCGTCGCGCGCTGCACCGCGAGCAACTGGGCGTAGAGCTGCGCGTCGCTGACGGTGAACACGCCGGACAGCAGCGACGCCATCAGCGGACTGACGAGGTGCGATGCCTGTGCGACCGCCAGGCCGTCGGCCTCGGTCCGGTTGTCGAGCCCCACGTCGTAGACGGACACGGGCTTCCCCGAGCCGGCGGCCAGCTGGACCAGCATGCACGGCGACGCGACGGGTTCGGCAAAGAAGCAATGCACGTGCGCGCCGAACAGCGTCTTGAGGCCATACGCGATGCCGCCCGGTGCGCCGCCGACCCCGCACGGGATATGGACGAAGAGCGGATGCGTCGCGTCCACGCGGCGGCCCGCGTCGGCGAGCTGCACGGCGAGATGCCGGGCGCTGGCCGCGTAGCCGAGGAACAGCATCAGCGAGCCTTCGTCGTCGACGAAGTGACTGCGTGGCTGATCGCGTGCCTGCGAGCGTCCGGCCGCGACGGCTTGCGCATAGTCGCCGTCATGTTCGATCACGCGAACGCCGCGCTTTCTCAGGCGCGCCTTCTTCCACGGCTTCGCGTCGGTCGACATGTGCACGACCGATTCGAATCCGAGCGCGGCGGCCATCACGCCGATGCTCAGGCCGAGATTGCCGGTGCTGCCGACGATGACGGTGTGCGCGGCAAACCGTTCGCGTGCGGCGGCCGATGCGAGGATCCGCCGGTCGCCCCCTGGGTCCAGCAACCCGTGTTCGATCGCGATCGACTCCGCGAGCGCGAGCACTTCATGAAAGCCGCCGCGCGCCTTGATCGAACCGGCGATCGGCAACGCGTCGTCGCGCTTGATGAACCAGGCGCCGTGTGCGTCTGCCGGGAGCGACAGCATGCGCTGCAGGTTGTCCGCCGGCATCAGCGGCGATTCGATTTTTCCCGCGCTCGCCGCGAGTTCGGGAAACAGTTCGGCCATCAGCGGTTCGCAGCGCACCAGCCGCGCTTCGGCCATCGCAATGGCGCGGAGCCCCGGCGCGTCGTGCGGCAACGGGCTGCCGGCATGGGGATTCAGCCACAGCAGCGGGTAACGGGATTGCAGTTTGGCTAATAGATCGGCGGGCTGGAGCGTGATGGTCATGGATCGGCCTTGTGCTGGATAAACGGGAGCGATGGCCGGAATGCTACGATCCGGGACGCCTGCGCGAAAGCGCCGATTTCTAATGAATCCATTAGCCTGACTGATATCTATGCGACTCGACGGTTCGATCCTGGGTGCGTTGCACTGCTTTGAAACGGCCGGCCGGTTGCTGAGCTTCACAAAGACGGCACAGGCGTTCAACCTGACGCAAAGCGCCGTGAGCCAGCAGATCCGGAACCTGGAGGACCGGCTCGGCTATCCGCTGTTCGTGCGCCAGGCGCGCGGACTGAAGCTGACCGAGAAGGGCGAAATCCTGCTCGAGACGATGTCGAGCGCGTTCGTCGATATCAATCGCACGCTTCAGGCGCTTGGCATGTCGGATGCGCCGCTGCAGGTCAGTTGCCTGCCGTCGCTCGCGCTGCAGTGGCTGATGCCGCGCCTGTCCGAATTTCACCGGCAACGGCCGAACGTGCCGGTTCGCGTGAAGGCCGAATTTCAGGTGCTGGATCGGCAGGCCATGGAGACCGACGACATCGATGTGGCGGTGCGCTACGACCCGGTGCAATACGATCGGCTGCATGCCGAGGCCATCCTCGACGAAATCCTGTTTCCGGTCGCCACGCCGGCGTATCTGGCGCAGCATCCGGCCTTTGCCAGCGGAGAGTCACTGGACGGCGTCGTCCTGCTGCACGACGCCGCGCCGTGGGGCGGCGCGCCCGAGTTCGTGGAGTGGCGCACGTGGCTGGAGGCAGTCCGTCCGGCGTGGGCGGCCCATCTTGACGGCCCGCAGTTCAATTTCTCCAGCCTGGCAATCACGGCCGCGCTGAACCATCAGGGTGTCGCGATGGGGCGTGCCGCGCTCGTGCATGACGAGATTGCGAGCGGGCGGCTCGTGGATGTCTTCGGCAGGCACGTGCGTGCGCCGGCGCGCTACATGCTGTTGTCACGCCATCCCGACGATCCGCGTACCGAGGCGTTTTCGGACTGGCTCAAGGTCGAGTGCACGCGCTTCGATGCCGCGCGTTCACGTTTGCTTTCGAACGGAAGCAAACGCGGGTAGCTGACGCTGTCGGGTAGCTGAATCGGAGTGCGAAGTAGTCGGGTGACGAATGCGGACGCAAACTACAGTTTCCCGTCCGTCTCCATACGGATGGCTTGCGCGTGGACGGGGCCGGCAAGCGTTACTTGAGTTGCCAGATGCCCCAGGCGGCGATCAACAGGCCAAGGCCCAATTCGCAGCCGAGCAATACGTAGGTTTCCATGTGATGCCTCTGAAAGCGTGGCAGCGCCGATGCGGGCATCAGCGAGCGAGCAGCCAAGTCGGTGACGTATCGTTCGGCCCGTCGGGCGGGGCGATACGCCGGGTCCGCGAATACTACGCTTCGCAGCTTTCAGAACGCATGCGCGATCGATCGCTTTGCGCCATCGCCTGGTTCTTGCCCGTGCGCGCGTGGTTCATCTGGGCAACGTGCGATCCACCGTGCCGGAACACGCCCGATTTCCAGATCATCTGCGATGCCGCGACGAGCACGAACAGCAGCACGACCCTCCTGAAGAGGCGGGGCGACATCTTGTCCCGCAGCGGGCGAACGAGCCACATGCCGGCAATCGCCGGCAAGCTGGCTGCCGCCGAGATCGCGAGGTCGGCGCCGCTCGCGTGCGCGGCGCCGCTGAACGTCGTGATCAGCGTGACGATCGACACCACGAGGATGATCGCGATCTGCTTCGTGAAGATGCGTCCGGTTGCACCGGACGAAATCAGGTAGGTGGCGAGCAGCGGGCCGGGAACCGACGCGATGCTTTCCATCAGCGCCGCACCGAAGCCGAGTGCGAAGCCGACGGGCTTCTGCCATGCGTCCGGCAGGTTGAGTTTCGGCGCGGCGAGCATCAGCGCCGCGGCCACGATCAGCAGCGCGCCGGACGCCGCCTGCGCGTGGCCCGGATTGAGCGACAGCAGGATCGCCACGCCGACGATATTGCCGATCACGGTGCCGGCGATCGGCGCGGCGATCTTGCGTGCCGTCGCCAGCAGCTGGCCGCCTTCCAGCGCCTGCGGGATGTTGCCGAGGATGATCGGCATCGACAACAGCAGCACCGCATGCCGGATCGGCAGGAACTGGCTGAGTATCGGCATCGCGATCAGCGGCACGCCGATGCCGGTGATCCCCTTGGCCATGCCGCCCAGCAGCAGCGCAACGGCGATACCGGCCAGATCGAACGCGCTGAGCCCCTGCAGGCTGGAGACCAGTACACCTTCAGTCAGATTGAAATGCATCATGGAGTGGCATGTCGCGGCATATCCGGCAGCGAGCGCTGTCGATGGCGCACGTGGCGGTCGCGTGTGTCTTGCACGCATTTGTTCTGGATCGGCTTGAACCGGAGTCGATCGCCTGGCGCCGCGCCGTTGCGCGGCCGCGGCCGCAGGCAATCGATAGGCGGTTCGAGGATGCATCTTACCTGAGCGTTGCGAAGGACATTCGGCACGGACCGTGGCGCGTCATGGGTCGCGTCGATGTGATCATTTCCGCAGTTCAATATAATTCATGACGGTTTTCCGTTTGATGTGCCGGATTCATATCGTTGAACAAGGAGGCGTCGATGACGCTTGCCCAGTTGCAGGCCCTGGCGGCCGTGGTCGAACTCGGCTCGCTCACGGCTGCGGCTGATCGGTTGAGCCGCAGTCAATCCGCGATCAGTCATGCATTGACCGAGCTGGAACACCTGACGGAGGTCAAGCTGCTCTGGCGCGACCGGCAGCCGGTCGTCCTGACGGCGGCGGGCGAACGCCTGTGGCCGTATGTCCAGAACGTGGTGCGGGAAGCACAGCTGCTGCGCCAGCAGTTCAGCCTGTCGCGCGGCAAGCTCGAAGGGAAACTGGTGGTCGCGTCGTTGCCGAGCGTGTCGCTGGCGTTCGTCGTCCCTGCGCTCGAGGCGTTGAAGGAAATGCACCAGGGCGTGTCGGCGGTGCTGCTCGAAGGCACGGACAGCGAAGTCGAAGGGTGGATCGACGACGGTACGGCCGATGTCGGCGTGGTGGCCGGCACGAAGACGTTCGCACACACTCTGCCGCTGCTCGACGAGGACTTTGTCGCGGTGGCGGCCGACGGCATGTTCGCCGGCCGCAAGAGCGTGTCGGCAAAGCAGTTGTCCGCGGCGCCGTTCATCTTCTCGAAGGCAGGGTGCGGGCCGGTGATCGCGGATTACTTCGCGCGCAGCGGGGTGCCGCTGCGGGCCGCGTTCAACGTGGTCGAGATGCGGACCATTCTGTCGATGGCCGAGGCCGGCATGGGCGTGTCGATCGTGCCGCGCATCACACTCACGTACACGCCGTTCGGCGGCCGCGTGCTGGCGCTGTCGCCCAGGCTGCATCGCTCGGTGCGGTTGTCGTGGAATACGGCCGGCAACGCGGTCGCAGAGGCGTTCGTGCGGCTCGTCGACGCGCAACGCGCGAAGGCGGCGAAGGCGATCAACACGCGCGCGAGAAAGGCCAGGTAACGAGCGGCTTCAGCGATGAACAGCGCTCATGGGCGCCTTGAAGTTTATTCAAGCCGATGACAGTCGAGATGCAATACATTGTTCGAACTCGCCCCTGACCGCTTCGTCCCGAAGGAGATTGCCGTGCCGACCGTGCCCACCTTGCTTGCTTTCGGACTCGTGTCGCTCGGCATGGTGCTGACACCCGGGCCGAACATGATCTACCTGGTGTCACGCTCGATCTGCCAGGGCCGCCGTGCCGGGCTGGTGTCGCTCGGCGGCGTCGCGCTGGGGTTCGTGTTCTACATGGTGTGCGCCGCGCTGGGCATCACCGCACTGGTGATGGCCGTGCCGTATGCGTACGACGCGCTGCGTTTCGCCGGTGCGCTTTATCTGGCGTACCTGGCGTGGCAGGCGCTGAAACCGGGCGGTCGCTCGGCATTCCAGGTCAGGCAGTTGCCGCACGACAGCCGTGCCAGGCTGTTCGCGATGGGCTTCGTCACGAACCTCGCGAATCCGCAGATCGCGGTGATGTATCTGTCGCTTCTGCCGCAGTTCATTTCGCCGGGGCACGGCAGCGTGCTCGCGCAATCGCTGGCGCTCGGCTGCGTGCAGATCGCGGTGAGTGTCAGCGTGAATGCGCTGATTGCCTGCATGGCAGGCGGCATCGCGGGCTTTCTGGCGGGTCGGCCGGTCTGGGCGTCGGCCCAGCGCTGGTTGATGGGCACGGTGCTGGCCGGGCTGGCCGTGCGTATCGCACTCGAGTCGCGCTAGCGCGAGTGGTTGACGAATTGCAGGATCGCCGGGGCTTTCAAGCGGCATCGCGACGAAAGCACCCGGCATCGTCAGCCCTGGCAGTTGCCCTGCGCTTCGTTGCCGACCCGGACGGGCGGGGCTTTTTCACGGCGCCGGCCGCGCGTCGCGAGCCAGCACAGAATCGACCCGCCGCAAACCATCAATGCGCCTTGCCAGAATTCGATCGACAGCGGCGCGTGCAGCAGCGTTGCAGCGAGCAGGGCGGCGAGCACCGGCGTGAAGTACGACGCGCCGACGATGACCGTCACGTTGCCGTGCATGATGCCGGTGTTCCAGGCCGCATAGCCGAAGCCCAGCGCCGATGCCGCCAGCACGATGTAGATGACCGCATGCACGCTGAACGTCATGCCGCCGCCGCCTTCGATCGCGAACTTGATCCAGAGCGCCAGCGCCACCAGCATGAAGAACGGCGTGACGCCGTTCTTGCCGTTGGCGAGGCGTGCCGTCACCGTGCAATAGCCGGCCCAGATCAGCGCGCCCAAGAACGCGAGGCCGTAGCTCAGCGGATTGTCCGCGACGTTGTGCAGCATGCCGGCCGGGTCGAGCCCCTGGTCGCCGCCGAGCACCCGGCAGATCCCGAGCATCGACAGCAGGACGCCGGGCACGACCAGCAGGTTGGCGCGCTGCTTGTTGAACACGATCGCGGCGACCAGCGTGAAGCTCGGCCACAGATAGTTGACCATCGCGACTTCGATCGCCTGCTGGCCGTTGCTGGCATAGCCGATCGACAGCGACAGGCACAGCTCGTACGCGACGAACAGCAGCCCGCCCCAGAGCAGATACTTTTTCGGGAATTTGCTGAGATCGGGGAAGCCGATCGTCAACAGCAGAAGCGCGGATGCGACCGTATAGATCATCGCGGCGCCGCCGGTCGCGCCGAGGCTTTCGCTCACGCCACGAACCAGGGCGACCACGGAGGCCCACAACAACACCGCGCCGAGCCCGGCGAGCGTGGCCTTATTCTTGCGCTTCATGCTTCCTGCCTGTTTCAACATTCAAATGCGAATTCGGATGAGTCGGTTCCACCTGCATGAGCCACGCGCGCAGTCGGCATGCGGGACGGCCATTGCGGCGGAAGCGCGTAGTTTAACGGGGTGATGGAGATCGAGCAGCGGCGTCGGCGGTGATCAGCCCGGCGCTTGAGGCCGGTTCGGGAGCATGGGCGTCACGCGGCAACCGGTCACGCGTCGTCGATGCGCCAAGCCGCGCCGATTGCCGACAACGCGCGGCCGATCGAGTCGAGCATCGCGTCCCGCGTCGGCCCGAGCGTCGTGACGAGGAAGAAGCCGTCTTCTTCAGTCGACAGGCCGATTAGCGGCCAGTTGCCAGAGGCGTCACGGACTTCAAGTTGTTGCCGGACGGGATCGATGTCAATGTCGTCATGCGCTTGCCGCAACGCATTCCCGATTGCATCGAATGCGTCGGCCGATGGGATCGTTTGGATGCGGTATTCGAAACTCATTTTCATGGGCCGGTGGGCGAGGCGGGCAGTCTAACGCGTGCCATGGGGCAACGCCCCGCCATGGGCGTGTGACAGGCGCTTACACGCCGTCGCGTTATAGTCATGCAGCCGTCGTCGCATGCGTCGAATCCCATGAGACGAACCAGAAGATCCATGTTGAATCGCTCAATGCTCGTCATTTCAGTCGCCGACTTCGCCGCGCTTTCTGGCGTCGCGCGTGCCGAAGCGCCATACGTCTATGCAAGCGAAGTCGCGCGCTGCACGCGGATGAATTCCGGCGACGTGCCGTGTCCGGCCAGCACGCGTTATGCCGGGCAAAGCGGAGAGGTGACGGTCGGCGGCGTCGTGTTGCCGGACGGGACGGTGTCGGACGTAACGCTGCTGGAGAGCAACGGGCACGCGGAACTCGACGCCGTGGTGACTGCGGCGTTCATGCGCATTCACTGTACCGCCGGCGAAGGCGCGCACCCGATTCGCATGAAGGAGAAGATCGCGTTCTTGCTGATGTAGCGAGCCTGCCAGCCACATCGCGCTTTCGGAGAGGAAAGCCATGAGAGAAGTGCCGTATTTCGCGCAATGGGAATCGTCGCACCTGGTTTCGCGGTTCGTGTCCCGCGAACTGCGCTCGGAGGACGACCCGTTGTGGCATCGCTCCGGCGCGAGCACGCCGGAAGAATATGCGCAATGGAGCCCGAGCATTTGCGGCATGGCGTGCCTCAAGATGCTGCTCGCGTACCGCTCGAATACGATCGTGCCGTTGCTCGAACTGGTACGCGAAGCCGTCGGGTTCGGCGTCTATCGGCCCGAACTCGGCGACACCGGCAAGCGCCTGCATTACCGGCCCTTCGTGCACTGGGTGCGCGAGCGGTACGGGATCGATGGCGATGTCGTGGAAGGGATCGATTCGGCCGCGCTCGAGCCGAAGCTGCGGGATGGCCACATGCTGATGGCATCGGTTCATCCCGGCATCCGGCACGACGGGTTCGAACCGCCGTCGCGCGGCGGGCATATGGTGCTCGTGTTCGGCGCGAACCGCGACACCGGCGACTGGCTGTTCCACAACCCGTCCGGGTTCGACGCGCGCACGCAGCAGAACGTGGCGATGCCGCGCGCGACGTTCGACCGCTATTTCGCGAACCGCGGCATCCTGATCGCCCCATGACGTTGCGTAGGCAACGAACCGTGCAGGCGAAGCATCAGGCGCCCGCCGCAACGGGCGCCCGCCCGATCACCGCTCGTTGCGCTTCTTGCTCAGTTCGATCGTCTCGAACAGCACATAGTCGGCGGTCGGGTGCTGGTCGGCGCCCGGCGCGTGGTAGTAGCGCATCGTGATCGTCGTGTGGCCGCCCGGCTTGCCCGGGTCGTGGTCGAACACCGCGATCCCGTAACCGGTGCCCGTATCGCGGCGCGCGGACCAGATCGCATCCTCGAGCGCATCGGCCGGCGCGCGCACGAACGTATTCGGCGCCGTGCCCGGCACCGGCCGGTTCGGCTTCGTGAACACCTTCGCCCGCGCAAAGCCGGTCGCCGGGTTCTCGCCGTACACGTCGAGCGGTGCGCTGGTGCCGCCGCCGCCGAGGATCAGGTGGATCGTGCCGTGGCTCGTGTCGAACTTCGTGCGGTCCGGGTCGTTCGAGCCGACCGGACGCGGCTGCAGCGTCTCGACGACTTCGCCGGTCGTCGCATCGACACCCGCGCGGTGATTGCAGCCGCGCACCGGGTAGCTGCGCTCGTAGTCGTGATCGTGGCCGCACAGCACGAGGTCGACGCCGTAACGGTCGAACAGCGGCAGCCATGCTTCGCGAATGCCCTTGTCGGAACCGTTGCCCGTCTTCGACGAGCTGAGCGCGTCCTGGTGCATCTGCACGACGATCCAGTCGATGTCGTCGTCATGCGCGGCATGACGCAGCGTATGTTCGAGCCAGCGCGTCTGCTCGCCGTTGCTGTAGCCGCGCACGTAGAACGACGTGCCGGGCTCGATCGGCGGGTGGCCCGTGCTCGCGGCCGGCACGAGCGGCGCGGGGCCGCCGACGAACGCGGCGGCGTCCTGGTACACGACATCGTCCGCATCGAGCGAGACGAACAGCACCGAGCTCACGCGGAAGCTGTACCAGCGGCCCTGGAAGCGCGTGCCGTTCTCCGGCAGCGTATAGCGCGCGAGATACGAGTCGAGCCCCTGCGGGCCGTTGTTGAACTCGATCTCGTGATTGCCCGGGCACGGCATCCACGGACGATTGGCGGCCGACGTCTGGTTGTTGTTGCCGAAATCGCGCCACACCTCGGGCTGGTGCGCGGGGTTCAGGTTCGCGTAGCAGAGGTCGCCGTTCAGCAGGTGGAACAGCGGCTGGAATTGCTCGACGGCCTGCACTGCGAAGCGGCTCTGCGGCGACGACAGCACCCATGCGCCGTTGGGCGTCGCGAGATCGCCGTAGCTCGTGAAGCGGAACGGTGCGCGGCCGCGCGGCGCGGTCGAGAAATTCGCGGAAAACGGCTGCGCGGCGTTGCTGTCGTTGTCGGCCGTGATCTCGTAGCGGTAGCGCGTGTTCGGCTTCAGCCCGTGCACGCGTGCGTGGTACGCGAATACCGTTTCGCCGTTCAGGCCATCGGTGTACACGCGCTGGACGCCGTGCACGGTGCGCGCCGGCTCGCCGTCGGCGACGATGCGCGCGCGCGGATTGACGGCCGACGCGAGCGAGGCCCACGAGATCACGACTTCCGACGTCGGGTCGTTGCCCCACGTCAGGTGGACCTGTTCGGGCGTGCCGTCCGGGTTCGACGCGGCGGCCCTGGCTGCCGCGAGGCCACCGGCGGCGGTGGCGAGGCCGGATACGCCGGCGAGTTTCAGGAAGCCGCGACGCGAGACGGACGCGGCCGGCTCGTTCGGCTGGATCGGGGAGTTGTCCTGGTTCGACATGGTCGGTGTTTTCGTGGGTGGAGACGCGAGATGTGGAACCGCCTGGCCGTGCGCGAGCATGGCCAGTGCGTGAGCCGGAAACGAGCGGGATCCCGGTGCGAGACATTGTCGAAGGGCAGTTTTGCCGGGTTGTGACAGCAGGGCAACCCCACGCGCGTGTCGGCACATGTCCGAGCGTGCGTATCGCGGCATCCGGCCCGCGCAGGCGCGCATCCGGTCCGGCCGAAATTTATTTGCAGCCACCGCGACGGATTCCGTTCGCCCGCGCCGTTTAACGCATGAACGGCCGCTTCCGGTCGATACCCGCTACTTCGGAGTCTTACATGGAGCTTTCCATTCCATTGCGGTTCGCCGCGGCATGCGTGGCCGCGCTGGCGGCGTCGGCTGTCTTCGCGCAGGCCGTCATCGTCGCGCCTTACGCGCCGCCGGCGCCTCGCGTCGAAGTGGTGCCGGCGCCGCGCGCGGGCTATGTGTGGGACCAGGGCCACTGGCACTGGCGGCAGGGCCGCTACGTGTGGATTCCGGGCCACTGGCAAGTGGTGCGCGTCGGCTATCACTGGGTGCCGGGCCACTGGGCCGCGCGTGGTCCGGCGTGGCGCTGGGTGCCGGGTCACTGGGCCTGATGCGCATGCCGCCGCACGGCACGCGATGCTGGCGCGGTGGCGCTTACCCGCAACGTCATGAGGCGCAGCCATGCCTTTTCGAACCGTGGTGATACTCGCGGCCGCAGCTGTCGTGCTGGCCGGCTGTGTCGTGGTGCCGGCGCGTCCGGTCTATTACCGGCCCGCACCGGTCGTCGTATATTGAGCACGCCGGCCGCCGCTTGCGCAAACGGGCGGCCGGCACCCGATCGACCCGGTCGCCATGCAGCCTGAAACGGATGCCGATGAAACGGACCTTGCCGAGGCCGTGCGCGATGCGCGCGGCGATCACGAACCGCCAGTGTGGCGGGGCCGGGTAATGGCGCGGCGCATGCAAGGAGAGCACGACGATGAGCTTCAGTCTGCCGGCGGGCGCATCGACGATCGCGCCGCGGCACAGACGCGCGATGCGCTGGAGCGCCCCGCGTTGAGCGACGGCGATCCGGACGCAGCCCTGGTCGCACGGGTCGGCGCGCGCGACGCGTCGGCCGTGCGCATGCTCGTCGCGCGCAAGCTGCCGCGGCTGCTCGCACTCGCGACGCGCATGCTCGGCGACCGCACGGAAGCCGAGGACGTCGCACAGGAGACGTTCTTGCGGATCTGGAAACAGGCACCGGGCTGGCGCGAAGGCGAGGCACGGTTCGACACGTGGCTGCATCGCGTCGTGCTGAATCTGTGCTACGACCGCTTGCGCGGCCGCCGCGAGGAACCGGTCGACGTGTTGCCCGACGTGCCCGATCCGCAACCGGAGCCGGCCACGCGCGCGGAGGCCCGCTCTCGCGACGCGCGCGTGCGGCAGGCGCTCGCGGCGTTGCCGGCGCGGCAGCGCGAAGCGCTCGTGCTCCAGTACTATCAGGAAATGTCGAACGTGGAGGCGGCCAACCTGATGGGCATTACCGTCGACGCGCTGGAAAGCCTGCTTGCACGTGCGCGGCGAAACTTGCGCGCGCAACTGGCGGGCGACTCACCGAGCGAGGACATCCGATGACACCCGAACGATTTCGTACCATCGTCGCCGCGTATGGCTCGGATGCGCGGCGCTGGCCGGACGGCGAGCGCGCGGCCGCCGAGGCATGGGCGCGCGCGCATCCGGGCGACGCATTGGCCGCGCTGGACGATGCCGCCGAACTCGACGCGTGGCTCGCCAACGATACGGTCGCACCGCCCGCGCCGGGGCTTGTCGAGCGCATCGTCGCGACGGCACCCGCGGCGCGGCGCGCGCGGCGGCGGCGGGGCACCGTGTGGTGGTCGGGCGCGGCATTCGCGGGCGTGGGCCTGGCCGGCGCGCTCGCGGGTGCGGTGGCCGTGTCGATGCTGATGCTCGGCAGCGTGCCGCCTGCGCATGAGCCGGGCTATCTGACTACGACGTTCGGTGGGCCGAGCGTGGACTGGAGTGATGAATGAGTGAGCGTGGCTGGAAATTCGTCCTCGTCGGTTCGGTCGTGCTGAACGTATTCATGCTCGGCGCGATCGGCGGCGGCGCGTATCAGTGGTTTTCGACGCATCGCGACCTGCGGGCGGCGGGCGCACCTGCGTCGCACACCGCATTGCGTTTCGCCGCGGACGAATTGCCGGACGCGCGCCAGCAGGAATTCGTTGCGGCGCTGAAGGCGGCGCGCAAGGACGGCCGCGATTTCGCGCGGGAAGGGCGCGACGACCGGATCACCGTGCTGGACCTGCTCGCCGCGCCGCAACTCGATCGCACGGCGATCGACGCGGCGCTCGACCGCACGCGTGCGGCCGATACCGCGCTGCGTGCGCAGGTCGAGCGCAGCGTCGTCGATTTCGCGGCGACGCTCACGCCGGACGAGCGCGCGAAGTTCGTCGACGGGTTGCGGCGTAGCGGGAACTGGCGGCTGCCGCCGAAGTGGCAGAAGAAGCAAGGGGACGCGGCGAGCAAGTAAGCCAACGCCGCGCGGGAGACGTGCGGCGGCGTGCCTTTTCAGTGGTGCGCAACGCGTACGCGGAAGGTGGGTCGGCAATGCCTGCAGGCTGAACTTCGGCAAAGGATCGCAAGGGGCAACCGCGACTTCGCTGCGCGGCGCGCACGTTCAGCGTGCAAGCATCCACGCGGAGATCGCGTCGACCACGCCGCTCTCCAGACCATTGAAGCCGTGATAGGCAGACGCCTCGCACGGACCGCCCTGGGACCTGCCGCCCGACACGATCATCAGTTCGGCCTTCGGAGACTGCTCCAGCTTCTTCAGCAGCGTATCCGTTTCGGATACCGGACAATGTTTGCAGCCGTCATTCTGGTGGTGAACGACGAGCACCGGAATCGTGAGGCTGGCCAGGTTCATGTCCGTCACCGCGGTACCGCCTTGCTCTTCGCGGAGGATGGTGGACGTCAGCACGAGACCGTCGGGCCCGCCGCCGCCGGCCAGCGCAATCGCAATGGCGGCGGCGGACTGGGTGCCGCGGCTCGTCCCGACCAGCCAGACCGGTACATGGAGTTGCTCCTTCAACCACGCAATCACGGCGCGTGCGTCGTCGGCGTGCTCCTTCGACAGTCGAAAGCCGTCGAGGTAGGGCGCGGATTGCCGGTCGCTCGGCGCATCGATGACCGCGACCGCGATGCCGTCATTCACGAACATCTGCCGGCTGCGGACGAGAAAGTTGCCTGCGCCCCATCCGAACCGGCCGGACGATTCCAGTTGCAGCCCGCCATGTCCGCCGGCATAGAGAATGGCCGCGGCCTTCGGCGCGTCCGGCGCGATGAAGAGAAACCGCTGGGTCACCCCGGGGCGCGTCGGAATATCGACGACCTTGGGCGGGTTCTGCGCATGGGCCGGATAGCCGTGCAGCGTCAGCGCGACGGCAAGCAGCCACGCACGGGTCCAGCGCGAGCGCGGACGCAGCGAACCGAAGCAAGGAAACCGCGCACGCAAGCTGAAGGGAAGAGGGGGCATCATAGTGGTGGCCGGTGCATTCCGCAGCGGCAGGCCGGAATGCGGCAGCTTCTCCTGGTCAATGAAGTGGCGCCACGTCGACGCGAGGTGTGCCGAGCCGTGGTTGCCCGAGCGCTCGTCTTCGTTCCGACGCGCGGCGTTCCATGCGATTCGACAAACTGAATGATTTCTCCGTTGTCGCGCTTGAGATAGCGGTCGTCGCCCTTCACGTGAACGTCGTTGCGCGAGTACGGGATCTTGCGGCCCTTGCTGCAGACCTTGCCAACCTCGGCGTTCCAGTCGCCGTGATCGGCGAACCTCCGGCTCGACGTGAAATCGTAGTCGCTGCCATTGCCGTACTGGACATGCCACTGGGTACCGTCCGCCAGTTCGATGTCGCATGCCTTGCCCGCGGACGTTGCTGGATATCCGATGCAGCAGGCGTGGTGGAACCGTCGGGAAAGGCCGATTGATCGGCGAAAGCGATAGCGGGAGCCGGCAGCGGGATGGCGAGCACCTTGGTCATGATGGGTCTCCGGTTGTACCGATTTTTACTCGCGGGCGAGACGACGAGACTGCCGTGACGCGGGGGCGATACGCTTTCTCGAGTCTGGCGTTGGTTCAGGGAAGCACAAGTGCCCAGCCGGCCCAATGCGGAGGCATGGTGCAGTTCCCGAGATTCCCGTGACGATTGCCCGGGTGTGATTCGGGCCGGCCACGCTCATCCGTTCAGGATGCCGGTTCGATCCCGTGGCGTTTCATCACGGACTTCACCTTCTCCGGATCCGGTGGGCCGTCCGCGACCAACACCCCGGCCATCTCGCGGAAATAGTCGGGCCCGATGTTGGCGGGCGTAAACACCACGAGCGCACGAACGGGGACATTGCCCGGATTGGAGAAGTGATGAACGCTGCCGCGGGGCGAGAAGCAATGATCGCCCGCGTTCAGCACGCGTACGCTGTCGTCGACCCGGTAGGTCAGCGAACCCTCCACGATGCGGATCGTTTCGTCGACGTCGACATGGCGATGCGGCGGCGGGAATTTCGAGAACGGCTGGACGATCATTTCCGCCATTGCCATATGGCCGGCGGTGTCCGTGCCATCGACCAGGAACTGCATCGACAGCGAGCCAATGGTGATCAGTTCGTGACGTGTCAAATTCATCGCGAAACTCCGTCGGATCAGGGCAAATCGTCATTCGGGCCTGCTGTATCGGCACCGGGATGCGGTGTGCACGGGATCATGCTCCACCTCGCCCATGACAAACGCAGGCACGGGTGTGGCGCGTGCCGCAGAAGCCGGGTCACGTTCGTCGACGAGCAACGGCCGGCTGCCGCGATGACGCCGCAGAGCGCAATCGTGGATCAGCGGCATAGCCCTCACGCGTCATTGCATGGCGCACGCAACCCGCGCCCGGGTGCTCTCGGAATTGTGGCAACGCCGAATGGCCATATCAATGCTCCATTTGCCTACCGGCCGTGTTTCCGGACGATCGACTGCCGGAACAACGCAAGCATCCGGTTCTCCTTCGGGGCGTTAAGCACCTCATGAAAACCGGGTTGCTGAGCGTTGATAGGGCCGGACGGTCGAACGTGTCCTTCTCCGCGGTCAACAGTTCGACGCATCGCCAGTGAATGGCTGTCTTCTGAAAGCCAGTAGCAAGCCGCGCGTTCCCGGACCATCACGGAGAAATATTCGTCTTCCCAGCGACGGATTTCCCGCCGACCCACGTTAAACACGGGTACGCATCGCGAGAACCCCGTCATGGACCACCCGAACGACATCACACCGGCCGCCATCGCGCTGAACCGTTTCGGTCTCGGCGCGCGGGCTGACGAAGCGCCGCCTGCCGACCCGAAGGCAGCGCTCGTCGCGCAATTCGACCGCTACGACGCGCGGCCGGCCGCGTGGGCCGGCGAGCCCGACGCGGTTGCGCTCGCGACACGCTTCGCGAATGCACGCAATGCGATGACGGCCAACGATCCGGCAACGAAGCGCGCGACCGAGCAGTCGATCCGGCGCGACGGCAACGACACGTATCGCAGCGCCGTCGTCGCGCGGCTGAACAGCGCGCTGATCACGCCTGCGCCGTTCGTCGAGCGGCTGGTGCATTTCTGGGCGAATCATTTCGCGGTATCGGTCGACAAGGGGCCGGTGGCGGCCTATGCGGGCGCGTTCGAACGCGACGCGATCCGCCCGCACGTGCTCGGCCGTTTCGAGGACATGCTGGTGGCCGTCGAACAGCATCCCGCGATGCAGCTTTTCCTCGACCAGGCGCGCTCGGTCGGCCCCGACAGCCCGGCGGCGCTGCGTGCCGAGGCACGCAATCCGTCGGCCAAACGCGGGCTCAACGAGAATCTCGCGCGCGAAATCATGGAGCTGCACACGCTCGGCGTACGCACGGGATACACGCAGGCCGACGTGACGGAATTCGCGCGTGCGCTGACCGGCTGGAGCATCGCCGGCGGGCGCGGCCTGCAGCCCGGCAATGCGGCGCCCGGTGCGTTCGTGTTTCGCCCGAAACTGCACGAGCCCGGTGTGCGGACCGTGATGGGGCGCAGCTACGACCAGCCCGGCGAAGCGCAGGCGCGCGCGATCCTGCACGACCTCGCGCATGCGGAGGCGACCGGCCGGCATATCGCGTTCCAGCTGGCCCGTCATTTCGTCGCCGACAATCCGCCGCCCGCGCTGACCGACCGGCTGGCCCGTGCGTTCGATGCGAGCGGCGGCGATTTGCCGACCGTCTATCGCGCGCTCGTCGATTCGACGGATGCGTGGTCGCCGGTCAACCGCAAGTTCAAGACGCCGTGGGAGTGGGCCGTGTCGTCGCTGCGCGGGCTCGGCTGGCGCGACACGGGCGACCTGAAGGCCGCGCCGCTGCTCGCGCAGCTCGGCCAGCCGGTGTGGCGGCCCGGCTCGCCGGCCGGTTACGACGACGTTGCCGCGAGCTGGGCCGCGCCCGACGCGCTCGTGCGCCGCGTCGAACTTGCGCAGCGGCTGGCCGCGCGCACGGGCGACCGGCTCGACCCGCGCACGCTCGGCAACACGCTGCTCGCCGGTTCGTTGAGCGCGCCGACGGCGACCGCGCTGTCGCGTGCCGAAAGCGCGACCACGTCGCTCGCGCTGTTGCTCGTCTCACCCGATTTCCAACGGAGATGACCATGGCACTGTCCCGCCGACAATTCCTGAGCGTGGCCGCCGCCGGCGCAGGCGCGATCCTCGTCGCGCCACGGATCGTGTTCGCGAACGTCGAGACCGATCGGCGCTTCGTGTTCGTGATCCAGCGCGGCGCGGCCGACGGCCTGAACATCGTCGTTCCGTATGCCGAGCCCGCGTATGCGTCGCTGCGGGGCCCGCTGGCGATCGACACGTCGGCCGCGACGCGGCTCGACGGCACGTTCGCGCTGCATCCGTCGCTCGTGCAGACCGCACAGTTGTACCGCGACGGCCAGGCGCTGTTCGTTCATGCGATTGCATCGCCGTATCGCGACCGCTCGCATTTCGACGGACAGAACGTGCTTGAGACGGGTGGCCGCGCGCCGTACCAGGTGAAGGACGGGTGGCTGAACCGGCTCGCCGCGCTGCTGCCGGCCACGCACGAAAGCGCGATCGCGTTCGCGCCGACCGTGCCGCTCGCGTTGCGCGGCACCGTGCAGGCCGCGTCGTACGCGCCGTCCGGTTTGCCGGCCGCGCCGGACGACCTGCTCGCACGCGTGTCGGCGCTCTACGAGGCCGATGCGCAGCTCGGCCCGTTGTGGCAGTCGGCGATGGACGCGCGCGGCCTCGCCGGCGATGCGCATGCGCGACAGGATCCGGCGGGCGTCGGCAAGCTCGCCGCGACGTTTCTCGCGCGCGACGACGGCCCGCGCATCGCGATGATCGAGACGGGCGGCTGGGACACGCACAGCGCGCAGAACGCGCGGCTCGCGAATCAGCTGAAAGCACTCGACACGATGCTCGCCGCGTTGCGCGACGGCCTCGGGCCCGCGTGGCAGCAAACCACGGTGCTGGTCGCAACCGAGTTCGGTCGCACGGCGGCCGCGAACGGCACGGGCGGCACCGATCACGGGCAGGCATCCGTCGCGATGCTGGCGGGCGGCGCGGTCGCGGGCGGCCGCGTGATCGCCGACTGGCCAGGGTTGCGGCCGGGCGACCTGTACGAAGGGCGCGACCTGAAACCGACCGCGTCGCTCGACGCGTTGATCTCGGGCGCCGCCGCCGACAGCCTGCGGCTCGATCCGCGCCGTACCGCGTCCGCGCTGTTCGCGGAAAGCGGTGCGACGCGGCCGATGAGCGGGCTGATTCGCGGAACCGCGTGACGCGCGACGTTGCCGCTTCCGCAATGAATCCATTCACTACACAAAAGGGAGAATCCAGGATGATCAAGATCCGATCCGTTTCGCTCGCCATGCTGGTGACGGCCAGTGCGACGCTGATGTCCGCGTGCGTGGTCGAACCCGTGCGGCCGCCGCAGCCGGCGCCCGTCGTCGAGGTGCCGCCTCCGATGCCTGCGCCGGGCTATCGCTGGGCGAAAGGGCACTACCGGTGGGCCGGCAATCATTGGGCGTGGGTGCCCGGGCATTGGGTGGGCGTGTACTGACCACGCGAGGCGTGACGTAGCGTGTGGCGAGGGTGCCGGGATGCGGAGCAGCGTATTGAAATGCGACGCGCGTTGACCTAATCTGCCGGGTTCCGGCGACGGGCGTGCCCGCTCGCCCATCACGGCTGGTCGATCCCTGGCCGCCGTCTTCTTCGTTACGGCACCCACATGAAAGCATGGCTCGTTGCGTTGGCCGTCGCGGCCGGCACGACCGGCGCGCACGCCGCGTCGTTCAACTGCGCGAAAGCATCCACGTTCGTGGAGCGCGAAATCTGCACCAACCCGACGTTGTCGCGTCTCGACGATGCGCTCAATGCGGATTACCAGCACGTCGTGGATGACTTCGCCAACTACCCGGTCGAGGATCCGCCCGAATATCACCGGGTCATCGCCAGCCAGAAGGCGTGGCTGAAAACGCGTAACCGCTGCACGACGACGCAGTGCCTGATCGACAGTTACCGCCAGCGCATCGACGTGCTGTGCGGGCAGATCGACGTGCCGGCCGAAAGCGACCGCGCGAAATGCCGTAGCAACGGCGGTCTCGGCGGGCTCGAACTCGCACACTGAGCGCGAACGAACGCGTTGCGCGAGCCGTGACCCGTCAGGCCGGTGCGCGCCTACCACCCGATCCGGTGTTTCTCCTCCGTCTCGCGATGCCGCCAGTCGTCGTCCGCGTGCAGGTACTGGCTCGTGGTCGTGAGCGACACGTGGCCGAGGTTGTCGCGCACGAGCCGCAGGTCGACGCGACCGTCGGCCATGTGCGAGCCCGCGCTGTGGCGCAGCCAGTGCGCGGACGCCTGTTCGAGCACGCGCGCCTGCTGCTCGCCGGCTTCGCCGTTCGCGCGCAACCGGTCGGCCGCATGCCGGAACACCTGCTTCACGATCCGGTGCAGCGCCGCGCGCGTGAGCGGCTTGCGCGCCTGGCCGACCGGCAGCACGAGCGGCGTGGCCTCGCCGTCGGACGGCAACGCGGACAGGCCGTGCGCGCGCCGGTAGCGCGACAGCTCGGCCATCATTTCGTCGGTGGCCGGCACGAGCCGCTGCCGGCCGCCTTTGCCCGTCACGTCGAGCCACCAGCGGTCGCGCCCGTCCGCGTCGCGACGGCAGAAGAACTGGCCCATCGTCGTATCGGCCGCTTCGGTGATGCGCAGCCCGCCGAGATACAGCAGCGTGAACAGCCAGCGCGCGCGATCCGCATGGAAGCACGCCCGCGCGTCGTCGCGCGGCATCGCGGCGATCGCGTCCTTGACCGACTGCCACAACGGCTGCCCGAGATGGCGCGTGACGCGCGGCGCGGGCCGGCGCTGCCGCTGGCGCGACAACGCGAGCGGATTGCCGGCGAGATAGCCGGCCTGCACGAGCCACGAGAACATCACGTTCAGGATCACCAGCGCCTGCCGCTGGCTGGCCGCCGACAGCGGCCCGTAGAACGGCCGCCAGCGCGGATCGTCGCGCGGATGCTTGCGCCCGCCGTTCGCACACCACAGCTCGGCCGGCGCGGGTGCGAGCAGGAACTGGCGGTAGACGACCAGATCTTCGTGCGTGAGCGACGACAGTGGCTTGCCGCACGCGATCACGGCCCACAGCAGCAGGCGTTCGGCTTCCTTGCGGTAGTTCTGGAACGTGGTCGGCGTATCGACGAAGCGGGCGAGCCACGCGCGCACCGCGTCCAGGTCGTTGGTCGCGGCAATCTGCGGATGCGCGCTGCTCGAGCGGTTGGTGCCCGTGCGTCCGTCGAGCGTGGCCGGCACGGTCAGCGCATCGATCGGCAGCGGGCGCAACGCGGTGTCGGACGGAACGGGTGCGGTCATGCGGAGCGGGGGGCGCTGCGCGGATCGTACGCAGGGAGCCGGGCGGACGAACGCAGCGCGATCAGGCATATCGGGAAGCGCCGATGGTACACGATCGCCGCATGACGAACCTGCCGGCAACGATCGCTTCACTCAGCCGGCGGCACGCGGTTCGGCAACGTCCCGACGAACATCGCCTGTCGCGTGATGCCGATCAGGGAAAGAACCGTTGCATGGACGGCCCGCAGGCGGCGATGCACGCGGGCGAGCCGACTCACCGTAACGTGACGATTCGCAAGCGACATCCGGCGAACGAGGGGTAGATCGATGACTGTAAGCTGTTTGTGAACTTTCTCATCGCACCGATCGTCTAAACGGCCCTCCAACGCTTCCAGAGGAACACCCGATGATTCGCCCATCCAGAACGCTGCTCGGCGCGGCCGTCATTGCCGGCAGCATGCTCCTCGCCGGATGCCAGACCGACGCCGCCGCCACGGCGCCGAACGCGGTGCGCCCGGCCGACAGCAAGCCGGTGACCAAGACTGTGTATGTCGCGCCGCAATCCGCGCGCTGCACGGGCGTCGCGCCGATGGAGTGCCTGCAGGTGCGCAACGGCCCGAACGAGCCGTGGAGCCTGTGGTACGCCGGTATCGAAGGCTTCGCGTACCAGCCCGGCTACCTGTACACGCTCGAAATCGACGAATACCGCGTCGCGCAGCCGCCGGCCGACGGCTCGTCGATCCGCTGGGTGCTCAAGCGTGTCGTCGAGCGCCGCCAGGTGAACTGACGGCCGCGCTCACGCGGACGGGCGCGCGGCCGCGCTGGCCGGCGGCGCGGCCGTATCGATCCGCCGGAACACGACGGACGACAGCAGCGTCACCACGCCCATGCACGTGAACGACAGCATGAACCCGTGCGCCATCGAGCCCCAGTAGGCGGCAAACAGGTTGACGAGGCCGCCGCCGATCGACACGCCGAGCCCCATCGCCAGCATCTGCATCATCGTGAACAGGCTGTTGCCGCTGCCGGCATCGGCATGCGACAGCCCCTTCAACGTCACGCCGTTCATCGCCGCAAACTGCATCGAGTTCGCCGCGCCGAACACGATCAGCAGCGCGCCTTCCAGTAGCGGCGCGGGTCGCGCCGACACCAGCGCGAACCCCGCGATCGCGCACCCGACGATCCCCGTATTCACGACCAGGAACGCCGCGTAGCCGAACCGCTTCACGAGCGGCGCGATCCAGCGTTTCGCGATGACGCCCGCGATCGCGGCCGGCAGCATCATCAGCCCCGACTGCAGCGGCGTATAGCCGAGCTGCACCTGCATCAGCAGCGGCAGCATGAACGGCACGGAGCTCGTGCCGATCCGGCACAGCAGGTTGCCGAGCAGGCCCGAGCCGAAGTTCGGCTCGCGGAACAACCCGAGCCGGAACAGCGGCTGCGCGCGGCGCCGCGCGTGCGGCAGGTACGCAAGCGCGCTCGCCAGCCCGACCACCGCGAGCCCGGCCGCCCACGCGGCGCGATGCGCGGGCATCGGCGGGTCGATCGCGAGCGACAGCGCGATCATCGCGACCGACAGCAGCGCACAGCCGACGAAGTCGAACGGCGGCGGCTGTTGCGCCTGGTCGTGCGGCAGGTAGCGCTGCACGGCGACGAAGCCGATCACGCCGACCGGCACGTTGACGATGAACACCCAGTGCCACGAAATCGCCTGCGTGAGCCAGCCGCCGAGCGTCGGCCCGACGATCGGGCCGAGCTGGCCGGCGATCGACACGAACGCGATCGCCGCGAC
This sequence comes from Burkholderia sp. HI2714, assembly GCF_002223085.1. Lineage (NCBI taxonomy): Bacteria > Pseudomonadati > Pseudomonadota > Betaproteobacteria > Burkholderiales > Burkholderiaceae > Burkholderia > Burkholderia sp. HI2714. The sequence continues at coordinate 216,532 of NZ_NKFM01000046.1, forward strand.
GTACTGTTCGCCCGGCACGCGGCGCAGCACGGCGAGCCGGCCGATCGGCAGCAGCATCGAGCCGCCGATGCCCTGCAGCGCGCGCGCGGCGACGAGCTGGCCGAGCGTATGCGACGCCGCGCAGCCGATCGATGCCAGCACGAACACGAGAATCGCGAGCGAGAACACGCGGCGCGTGCCGAACCGGTCGGCGAGCCAGCCGGACGCCGGCGTGAGCATCGCCATCGTCAGCGTATAGACGACCACGACGGGCTGCATCGCGAGCGGCGACGCATGCAGGCTTTGTGCGATCGAAGGCAGGGCGGTGTTGACGATCGTCGTGTCGAGTGACTGCATGAAGAATGCAGCGGCGACGATCCAGAGCAGCGCGGCGTGTGTGGGTTCCCGGGACATGGCGAAATCGGTGGTGCAAAGGCTGGCGCGGGTGGCGCCTTCACGCGGTTGCGCGCGGCGCCTGCCGGTCTCCAAGCGCACGATGGTACCGATTCCGATGGTCATCGGGAAGCTGCCTTAAGACGTTGACTGTCATCGGCAATGCCGATGACAATGCGCCATGCTCAATCCCGTCTGGCTCAACACGTTCGCGACCGTCACGAACTGCCGCAGCTTCACCGAAGCGGGCCGGCAGCTCGGGCTCAACCAGTCGAGCGTCAGCGAACACATCCGTCGTCTCGAAGAGAGCGTCGGCCGGCGGCTGTTCGTGCGCGACACGCATTCGATCGCGATGACGGCCGACGGCGAGGCGCTGCTCGTGCACGCGAACGTGATCCTGCAGGCGCTGAACCGCGCGGAATCGCAGTTCCGCAAGCCGAGGCTCAAAGGGCGGGTGCGCCTTGGCGCGCCGGACGACCTCGCGCTCGTCGCGTTGCCGGACGTGCTCGCCGGGTTTCGCGCCGCGCATCCGGACGTCGCGCTGGAGATCACCACCGGGATGACGAGCCGGCTCTACGAAGGGCTGGACGCGGGCGCGCTCGACCTGATGATCGGCAAGCGGCGGCTCGGCGAGCGGCGCGGCACGCCGCTCTTGCGCACGCGGCTCGAATGGGTCGCGCGGCCCGGCACCATCGTCGATCCGGAGCGGCCGCTGCCGCTCGTGCTGGTCGCCGAGCCGAGTGTGACGCGCGCGATCGTCCTGAACGCGCTCGCGGAGAGGGGGATCGGCTGGGAAGTCGTGTGTTCGAGCAGCAGCCAGCCGGGCTGCATCGCGGCCGCGCGCGCGGGGCTCGGCCTGACCGCGACGTCGCACTATCTGTCGACGCGCGGGCTCGCGCCGCTGGTCAACGGCGACGCGCTGCCCGTGCTGCCCGACATCGAATTCATCGCGCTGGCCGCGAAGCGGCTCAGCCAGCCGGCGCGCACGCTGCTCGAATTGCTCGAAGCGAGCGACCTGAGCACGCCGGGCGCGGACGCCTAGCGGGCGCGCCGCGCACGAGGCGCCCGTATCCGGCGCCCGCGCGGCGTGCCGTCATGCGGCCCGTTTCTGCGAAATCACGAGCAATGCGCCGTTCTTGTCCTCCAGCACCGCGCGGTATTCGTGCGGCCCGGCCTGCACGGGCACGCGCACCGACGCGCCGGCCTTTACCACTCGCGCCATCGCCGCATACAGGTCGTCGTCCTCGTCGACGCGCAGCGTGAGCGCCGCGCGCTCGACGATCTGCTCGTCGCCCGCGACCAGCGCGATCGTCAGCGGGCCGCCGTCGAGCGCGCAATAGCGGTCGCCGTCGCGAAACTTCACGTTCAGGCCCAGCCCGTCGACGAACAGCGGCAGCGCCGTGTCGATGTCGTCGACCGGATACAGCAGCATCGATACCTTCATTCCCGCTCTCCCTTGTCGTTGGTCGGTGCGCGTCACGCGCCCGCCGTTCGATGCTAGCGCGCCGGTCACGCGCTCACGCAGTCCGATCGGATGACGGTGAAACCCCTCTGTCCCCGCAGGCGCGCCGGTACTCCGAACAGACGATGCCCGCGCCCGTCCGCGCGCCGACACTCCCATTCGTGGACCGTCGCGCTTCGTCCGTATCGTGCGGGCGGGCTGCACGACTCCGACTCGTCCAACAACCATGGAGACGCACGCAATGAAGTTTTCCCTCATCTACGAAGCCCAGACCACCGACGCATCGCGCGAGGGCGACCACCGGGTGTTCAAGGAGACGGTCGAACAGGCGCTGCTCGCCGAGCAGGTCGGCTTCGACACGATCTGGTGCGTGGAGCACACGTCGCTCACCAACTATGCGCACATGAGCGCGCCGGAAACCTTCCTTGCGTACCTGGCCGGCCGCACGACGCGCATCGGCCTCGGCCACGGCGTCGTGTGCCTGCCGCCGGCGATGAACCACCCGATCAAGGTCGCGGAGCGCGTCGCGCTGCTCGACATCCTGTCCGGCGGCCGCGTGCACTTCGGCGTCGGCAAGGGCGGCAGCCAGCAGGAAGCCGGCGCGTTCGGCTACGACCTCAACGAACTGCAGCCGATGATCGACGAATCGATGTACCTCGTGCCGAAGATGTTCGTGCAGGACGAGATCGAGCACGACGGCAAGTACATCAAGATTCCGAAGCGTCCGATCCACCCGAAGCCGTTCCAGGATCCGCACCCGCCGATGTACCTCGCGTGTACCAACACCGACGCGCTGCTGCGCGCCGGCCAGCGCGGGATGGGCGCGCTGGTGCTCGGCTTCGGCGGCCCCGACGAAGTCGCGAAGAAGAACGCCGTGTATCGCGAAGCGTGGGCGAACCGCAAGCCGGAAGACCAGGTCGGCTTCCGCCCGACCCAGCACCTCGCGGCACTGTGCCCGACGGTCGTGATGGCCGACGGCCAGGCCGCCCGCAAGATCGGCATCCGCGGCCAGCGCTACTTCATGGAATCGCTCGCGTACTGGTACACGGGCGGCGAGCGTCCGGACCCGGCGAAGTGGGGCGACGACCTCGTGCAGGCCGATACCGGCGAAATGGTGATCCGCTCGCGCTTCGCGTCGGAGGAGGTCGTCGTGAACTTTGCCGACCCGGCGCTCGCGATGATGAACCCGAACCATGCGTACGGCACGGTGGACGACTGCATCGGCTATGTCGGCCGCCTGCAGGAAGCCGGCGTCGACGAAGTGCTGTTCCTGTGCCAGATGGGCACCGTGCCGCACGACGCGCAGATGGAGACGATCCGCAACATCGGCGAGCACGTGATCCCGTTCTTCAACCGCGAGAAGGCGCGCGCCTGCGCGTGATGCACCGGGCCGCGCCCGTCGTCCGGTCGGACGATGCGGTGCGGTCGCGCGAAGCCGACCATCGGTGGTGGCGAGCATCGCCCGCGGCCAGGCCGCGCCGGACAACTTTGAACGAGAGCGGGGCCCGCGCCGCGGCGCATCACCCGCTTCACAGGAGACATTCGTGCATCGCGACAACGATTCGAACGCACTGGCCGCCACGCTGATCGCCCGGGCCGAGGCACTGGCGCCGACGCTGGCCGGCCGCGCCGCGCAGGCGGACGCGCAGGGCCGCATTCCGGCCGAGACGATCGCCGACATGCAGGCCGCCGGCTTCTTCAAGGTGCTGCAGCCGAAGCGCTACGGCGGCTACGAGCTCGATCCGCAGGCGTTCTTCGATATCCAGATGGCGCTCGCGCGCGGCTGCATGTCGACCGCGTGGGTGTACGGCGTCGTCGGCGTGCACAACTGGCAGCTCGCGCTGTTCGACGCACGCGCGCAGCAGGACGTGTGGGGCGATGACCCGGCGACGCTGATCGCGTCGACCTACATGCCGGTCGGCCGCGTGACGCCGGTCGACGGCGGCTTCCGCCTGTCGGGCCACTGGAAGTTCTCGAGCGGCAGCGAACTGTGCGAATGGGTGTTCCTCGGCGCGCTGGTGCCGGCCGAAGCCGGCCAGCCGCCCGAATACCGCACCTTCCTGCTGCCGAAATCCGACTACCGGATCCAGCAGGACTGGGACGTGCTCGGCCTGCGCGCGACGGGCAGCCACGACATCGTCGTCGACGACGTGTTCGTGCCGGCGTACCGCACGCACAGGGCGATCGACGGGATGATGGGCACGAGCCCGGGCCTCGCCGTCAACGACGCGCCGCTGTTCAAGCTGCCGTTCGCGCAGATCTTCGTGCGTGCGGTCTGCACGTCGTGCATCGGCGCGCTGCAGGGTGCGCTCGACGATTTCACCGGGTATGCGGCGACGCGCGTGTCGGCCAACAGTGGTGCGAAGACGACCGACGATCCGGGCGCGCAGAACGCGTGTGCGAACGCGGCCGTCGCGATCGACGAGATGCAGGTGCTGCTCAAGCGCAATTTTGCGGAACTGATGGCGTCCGTCACCGGCGGCCCGGCCGTGTCGATCGAGCGCCGCGTGCATTTCCGCTACCAGTCCGCACAGGTCGCCGAGCGCTGCGCGCAGGCCGCGAACGCGCTGCTGCGCTACGCGGGCGGCAACGGCATCTATCACCGCAATCCGCTCGTGCGCCGTTTCCTCGACCTGCATGCGGCCCGCGCGCACTACGCGAACAACGTGGACCGCTTCGGCCAGAACCTCGGCGCCGTGATGCTCGGCCGCGAGAACACCGACTTCTTCATCTGACGAGGCCGAGATGAACGACCCGCAAGCTCAGCAATACGAGTTCGACGTGGTGGTCGTCGGTTCGGGCGCGGGCGCGCTGCTCGCCGCGTGCCGCGCGGCCGACCGCGGCCTGTCCGTCGTCGTGATCGAGAAGTCGGCGCTGTACGGCGGCACGTCGGCCGTCTCCGGCGGCGGCATCTGGGTGCCGTGCAACCACCATATCGCCGAGCTCGGCGCGACCGATTCGCGCGAGGCCGCGCGCGGCTACATCGAAGCGTGCGTAGCCGGTGAATCGACGCCCGAGAAGATCGACACGTATCTCGACCGCGCGCCGGAGATGCTGCGCTACCTGGAATCGAAGACGCCGGTGCGTTACCAGTCGCTGCCGAAGTACGCGGACTATTTCCAGAAGGTGCCGGGCGCGATGCCGGGCTACCGCGCGCTCGATCCGATGCCGTTCGACGGCGGGCTGCTCGGCGACGAATTCGACCGGCTGCGGCCGGCGTCGCCCGGCACGCTGATCGGCGGGCGCGTGGCGGTGACGTCGAAGGAGGCGCACACGCTGTTCTCGCGCGGGCCCGGCTTCATGAAGCTCGCGATCGCGCAGTTCGGCCGCTACTGGCTCGATATCGGGATGCGCCGCCGCACGCGGCGCGACCGGCGCCTGACGCTCGGCAATGCGCTGATCGGCGGGCTGCGCCGTGCGCTGCTCGACCGCAACGTGCCCGTGTGGCTCGACACGCCGATGCGCGACCTGCTCGACGTGGACGGCCGCGTGACGGGCGTGCGCGCGCAGCGCTTCGGGCAGCCGGTGACGATTGCCGCGCGGCGTGGCGTGATCCTCGGCGCGGGCGGTTTCGAGCGCAACCAGCCGATGCGCGAGCGCTACCTGCCGCAGCCGACGCAGGCGCAGTGGAGCGCGACGCCGCCGGCCAACACCGGTGACGCGATCGCCGAAGGCCACCGGCTCGGCGGCGCGCTCGCGCTGATGGCGCACGTGTGGGGCGCGCCGACGGTCGGTGTCGCCGGCGAAGAGAAGCAGCGCGCGCTGTTCGTCGAACGCAACCTGCCGGGCTGCGTGATCGTGAACCGCCTCGGCAAGCGCTTCGTCAACGAAGCCGCGCCGTATTCCGAATTCGTGCCGGCGATGTATCGCGACCATGCGCGCACTGGCGCAAGCGTGCCGGCCTGGATGGTGTTCGACGCGCGGTTTCGCCGCAAGTATCCGTGCGGGCCGATCATGCCGGCGTCGATGATGCCCGACTCACGGATTCCGGCCGCGTTCCGCGACGTGATTGTGAAGGCCGACACGATCGACGCGCTGGCCGCACGCATCGGCGTCGACGCGGCCGGCCTGCACGACACGCTGCGCGACATGGCGCGCTATGCGGCAACCGGGATCGACGAGGCGTTCGGCAAGGGCGACAACCTGTTCGACACGTACTACGGCGATCCGCGGAACAAGCCGAACCCGTGCCTCGGGGCGGTCGACCAGGAGCCGTTCTACGCGGTGCGGATCGACGCGGGCGACATTGGCACGAAGGGCGGGCTCGTCACCGACGTGCACGCCCGCGTGCTGCGCACCGACGGCGAGCCGATCGACGGCCTGTACGCGATCGGCAACACCAGCGCATCGATGATGGGCGCGAGCTACCCCGGCGCGGGCTCGACGCTCGGTCCGGCGATGACCTTCGGGTATCTCGCCGCCGACCACCTGGCTGCTCGCGCAGCCGACGCCGGCGGCCAGCCCGCCCGGCCCTCCACGCAGGGCTTCCGCATGAAGAGGCCCGTGGCTAAAGGGCTGGAGCGGTTGTTCGTTGCGGCGTGTTCAGGTTTACTCTCGCTTTTTGCCGGAACGAGAGATGCCGTCGATCATGGATGCGTTTGCTGAC
>NZ_NKFM01000132.1:0-1844 GCF_002223085.1 Burkholderia sp. HI2714
GTGTGCGCCCAGCATGGGCGCATTCCTGCGGGTGGAAGTCCCGCCATAAGTTGATCACGGCAAATGAAGTGAAGCGCAACTGCATGAGGGTGACCGAGTGTGGGAAGGAAGCGTGGAGCGTAAATCGCGAGCCGATGGACAAGAACCGCATAGAAGGCGCTGCCGAGCAGGGCGAGCGGGCACGTAACCGCGAAGCCCTCGTGATCAAGGCGAAGCGGCGTAGATGCGGCGGTTGTGCGATGAAGGAATGCGTTCTTACCTGGGGAGATCTCGCCTCATGCCTGAAAGGGCGACGGCGGCAAGCCGGAGCGAGAAGTCAGCAGAGGCCGTAATAGCCGCCGGTTGGGGGTGAAGGGCCGAACGAGTAGGAGGGCCGAAGGTCGTGTCGCTCGGACGTGTAGTGCATCAGAAGCCTGTGCAAGCGGGGCGTAACGCTGGAGGGCGAGGTGAAGCCGCGCCTGAAGCGAAGCGTGATGAAGCACGGACGGCGGGGCATGGAACCGGAGGCTTGGGGCGAGATGGCCTGCTCTCGCAGGCGCTCGCGAGAGCGAATCTGGTGATGGCGTGGAAACGCGTCAAAGCCAATCGCGGCAATGCTGGGGTGGATGGGAAGTCGATCGCCGGGACGGCGGAGTACCTGAAGACGCACTGGCCCGGGATTCGGGAAGCGTTACTGGACGGCAGTTACCGGCCCGCGCCGGTGAGGCGCGTCCAGATTCCGAAACCCGGAGGCGGGATGCGTGAACTGGGGATACCGACGGTGACGGATCGACTGATCCAGCAAGCCCTGCTGCAAGTTCTGCAGCCCATTATTGATCCGACCTTCTCCGAACACAGTTACGGCTTCCGGCCGGGACGTCGAGCGCGTGACGCGGTGCTGACGGCACAACGGCATGTGCAGGACGGCTACCGGGTGGTGGTCGATGTGGATCTGGAGAAGTTCTTCGATCGGGTCAATCACGACATCCTGATGGAGCGGCTATCGAGGCGGATTGCGGACAAGGCCGTGCTGCGTCTGGTGCGCCGTTACTTGGTGGCTGGCATCATGGATGGCGGGGTGGCCAGCGAGCGATACGAGGGCACGCCGCAAGGCGGCCCGCTGTCGCCGCTGCTGGCCAATGTGCTGTTGGACGAGGTGGACCGGGAACTGGAGAGGCGAGGCCATCGCTTCGTGCGCTACGCCGACGACTGCAATGTATACGTGCGCAGTCGCCGCTCGGGCGAACGAGTGCTGGATAGTTTGCGCAAGCTCTACGATCGACTCCATCTGAAGGTCAATGAGGCTAAGACGGCGGTTGCTCAGGCGACCGGTCGCAAGTTCCTGGGCTATGAACTGTGGCTCAGTGCGGGCGAGCGGATCAAATGTGCGGTGGCCCGAAAGGCACTGGAGACCTTTAAGCAACGCATCCGAGACCTGACCCGCCGCCAGGGAGGGCGGAGCTTGGCGGAAGTAGTGGAACGCCTGAGGGCCTATATGCCGGGTTGGAAGGCGTACTTCCAGCTTGCACAGACGCCGCGAGTGTTCCGTGAACTCGACGAGTGGATCAGGCACCGGTTGCGTGCAATGCAGCTTAAGCACTGGCGTCGGGGCACGACGATGTACCGGGAGTTGCTGGCGTTGGGTGCCTCGAGGGAGGATGCCTACCGGGTGGCCGCGAACAGTCGGCGTTGGTGGCGAAACAGCCGCTGGCTGCTGAACCGTGCTATGCCGATCGCCTACTTCGACCGTCTTGGCGTACCCCGACTCTCATGACCTCAACTGCTCGAACCGCCCGGTGCGGACCCGCATGCCGGGTGGTGTGGGAGGGGATCGGTCAGACTCTCTGACCGCCCCTATCCCGATC
>NZ_NKFM01000039.1:0-1744 GCF_002223085.1 Burkholderia sp. HI2714
CGGGTTGGCGTACCCATGCACTTGCCATTTCGATGGGCGGCGGTGTTGACGCGCGCGATTCAACTCGCGACGAGGTCGCGTTGCGCGCAGCTCGAAACGACCGCCTGAATTTCGCATGTCCGACTACGCATTGTCCGAATGCGAGACACGGCTGGTCGAACTCCTGGGCAATCGTCATCCCGTCTCGAAGGACGGGAAGGCCAGGGCACGCGTGACGCGCGGTCGCTGACGGGTGTGCGGGGAGGCGTCGTGCGAACCGTGACGTGAGCGCCGGCCGAATCCGCCTTTGGAGAGGCACGCTCGACTGCGCCGCCTCAAAAAATCGACCTTCCCGAATCAGTCGTCAACCCCTCCAGCACCAGCATGCCGGCAATATAAACCCGCGGCAACACATTCATTTTTTCAAAATCAATCCGCTCATGTATTGATTCAAATCGCGGAAATCTTGGACTGTCCAGGAGTGGGGCGGGAGTTTTACGCCGCTCTCTCGCAACGTTTTCGGAATCAGGTCCCCATTGGGGCGGAGGATGACTGACGAGACAATAACGCCTGGATAATCGTTGAGCCGCTTCTTGAAGGCGGGCGTCGTGAGGTCGGGCGTGGGTGGGTTGCTTTTATTGGCCAATGGCCCCGTGCCTCTGGCATCTGCTCCATGGCACATCGCACATCTCGCCAGGAAGATCTTTTTCCCGTTATCACTATCCGCGAAGGCGGGTGATGTTTGAGCAAGCAATGACACACCCAATGAAGCGACGAGGAATATTTTCATTTTCCGTGGTTTTTGTTGTGTGGACCGCTGCATGTCTCTGTGGGGGCGATTGCTTCCGAATGGCGAGTTCTCCATTGAGCGCGCCGATATTCACCTGACGCCATTGCGCCGGATGAGGCACGCCCAACTTCGCCGCTACAAAAAATCGACCTTCCCGAATAAGTCGTCAACCATTCCAAAGCCGTAGTCCCCGCCAGCGAGTTCCCGTTCGCATCGAGCCCCGGCGCCCACACGCACACGGCCATCTCGCCCGGCAGCACGGCGACGGTCCCGCCGCCGACACCGCTTTTCGCGGGCAGCCCGACGCGATACACGAAATCCCCCGCCGCATCGTAGGTGCCGCAGGTCAGCATCAGCGCCGACAGCCGCTTCGCGGAACTCGAATCGACGATCCGCTCGCCGGTGACCGGCGCGACACCGCTGTTCGCGAGGAACAGCGCGGCGCGCGCGAGCTCGACGCAGTTCATCGTGATCGTGCACTGGCGGCAATACGCATCGATCACGATGTCGGGCGGCATCTGCATGTTGCCGAAGCTCGCCATGAAGTGCGCCATCGCGCGGTTGCGCTCTGCATGCTGCAGCTCCGATTGCGCAACGCGCGAATCGTAGTCGATGTCGTTCGCGCCGATCAGCCGCCGCACGAATTCGACGAGCGCCGTCTCGGCCTTCACGAAGCGGCGGTACAGCACGTCGGTGACGACCAGCGCACCGGCGTTGATGAACGGATTGCGCGGCTTGCCGCGCTCGCTCTCGAGCTGCTCAATTTATGGTGACCTGTCAAGCGTCAATAAGCGCTGAGAACCCGATATCTATTGTAAGCTCTCAACAGAAAGTAAATCTATAATTTGATCCGAATCCTTGAAGGACCGTATCGACGTCTTCTTCAAGGGTTTGGATGTCACGCGCCTTGAAGGCCAGCCACTCATATTTCATCTTGTGCCACAGTTTCTCGATGCGATTGAGCTCCGGGCTGTA
>NZ_NKFM01000133.1:0-1733 GCF_002223085.1 Burkholderia sp. HI2714
ATCGCGCGACGTGGCACCGCCGGCGGAGCCGGCCGGGTTCTCCAAGGGGCATCCCCTTGGAGCACGGGATATGGAAAGGGAAATGCGTCAGCATTTCCGTTTACATATCTGTCGTGCCTCGGCCTCCAGTCGAGCGTCGGGCGATAGATCATCACCAGATCGAATTGGATCGTCTTTAGATCACTTTTGGATAATTTGCAGATAAGCAGGAATCGTAGATTAATCGCTCTTGATGCATCTTTCGATCATTCACGGCATACTGGTGCCGTTTCTTGCCACCGGAAGCGCTCAAATATGGACGCCCCAATCTCCGTACAACGTGCACAGCGGCTCGACGCGCTGTCCGCCGTCTCCGATGGGCGGTCCAAAACCGCGCAGCTGCGCGACGTGTTCGACAGCGTCGAGCGGGCCATTCGCGCGGGCGTCTCCTATCCGGCGATCATTCAAGACCTGGCCGCGACCGGCCTCGAATTCACCTATCAAACGTTCGCTCTCACCGTGAAAAGAATTCGGCGTGAGCGCGGAATCGTGACTCGCCCGCCGCAGGCCGCACGCCCGGAAACTCGCCCGGTCGTCAGACGGGCGGAGGAAGCGCCGAATCTGTCGCCGTGTTCCGGTGACGACGGGGCCGTTCCGGACGAGGTGATGCCGGCTCCCACCGTACGCGAGCGCCGCCCGATTGCGCCGGTCGGCGCGAAGCTCCCGGACGACTGGCTCACGGCTGACCTGACGCGCGAACAAAAACGCCGGTTGACGGCCGAGCAGCGCCGCGCGCGCGCCGACGCTTTGGTTAAAAGCCTGTGGCCTAACCCTTTCGATCCCGTCACCCCCACCAAAGACCACCGCGCATGAGTCGGGCTGTCCTGGGGCGAGCACGCACGAAAGCGAAGTCGGCCTTGGCGCGATCGCCACGGCAACTGGCAGAGCTGGTTGCCGCGCTTGACGCCGCGGCCGATACGCTGTCGCCCATCGAAGCCGACGAGATTTGGGCGCAGTTGCTGGCGCTCGCCCGCGCGCTCAAACGGGGTGGGCACCCCAGACCGAAATCGCCACGGCGACCGCCACCGCCAGCGCCCGGTCAACTCGATCTCGTCGACGCGCTGACGGCCGGCTCTTGCGATCAGGCCCCGTTTGTATGAAAATCCCTGATCACGACCATCCCGAACCCGCTGCCGTCGTCGAAACCTGGCGACTGGCGGTCGGCACGTCCCTGTTTCTGATTAGCGTGCGCGCCGACGGCAGTTGGCAACCCGCCTATATTGCGCCGAGGCGTCTGGGCGGCTGGACCCTTCGGACCTTGCCGGACATGCCCGCGGCGGCCGATGTCGAAGCCGCCGTGCGCACGTGGGCCCAGCCGTACGGCCACGATCCGCAAATCCGGCGCCTGGCGGGGCCAAGGTCGCGCGCATCCACCTCGAGGCCAACCCCATGACTTTACTCAAGCGTCGACTGGTTGCCACCGACGAAAAGCTGCAGGAACTCAAGACCGCCCGCAAGGCGGCCGTCCAGGCGCAACGTCAGCAAGTCAAACAGACGCGCGCGGATCGCGAACGCAAGGTGAGGCTCGCCGGCGAAGCCGTGCTACGCCGCGTCGAACGCGGCGAATGGGATGCCGCGGATTTCCGACAAATGATGGATGACGCGCTGTCCCGTCCGGTTGATCGCGCGCTGTTCGAACTCGACGACGACCACGCATGACCAGTCGCCATGGCAAGGGGCCGCGATCGCCCCCC
>NZ_NKFM01000134.1:0-1732 GCF_002223085.1 Burkholderia sp. HI2714
GGATGGTAGGACCGGGGCGTGGTGACGATGGCGCGAAGATGCTGTTCGAGCGTGAGAAACGAATGTACGATCCGAAGCATAGGCCGGGCTGTTCTGCGTTCGTGGACTGGTGTGGAAACCGTCTCACGATAACAGAGGAGTACCGGCCTATCTCATAGGTGCCGTGTCTCGCGATGTTCGCGGCGATGTTCGTAAAATCGTGCTCGACGTACGCGAGACAAAAACCCCCTGTTCCGCCTCAAATTGATCGAGACGTAACAGCCAGTCGGCCCACGAAGGCAACCCAAGACTTCGTGGCCAGGATCACGATCTGCCGACCCGGCGATTGCTCCGGCACCGCTTCAACGATTTCGTTCATGAATTTCCTCGCATTGTGCAAGTTGGATGGAGAGGCCCGACGGCAATCAGATTGCGCCCCACGCCAGCTGGGCCCGCTTCGCGTGCGCGGCCACTTCCGGATCGGCGCGGACAGATTCGCCGAGGTGCGCGATTCGCGTCATCGCTGGACGGTCGAAGTGAAAATTCTTGTCCCCGTCCCAGAGGATGAACTTGTTGTACGGCTTGATCGGCAACCCGATCCGCCGCGGGCCGGCGCCGTACTCCGGTAGGCTGGCGTCATCGTCGGCAAGCGCGGACGCAACGGCGACCAGATCGAAGAAATCCTGGATAAGAGGCGGTGACGTTAGCGTCAGGAGCATCGGACAGAGGTCGCCGAAATCGACAATCGCGCTCATTCGCGGGCCGGTCATCATGAATTGCGCGGACAGCCCATCAGCCTTGACGACCGTCATCGGTCGGGCAAAGGCGTCGTCGCCGTCGTTGCTGGTGGGTTCTCCCGTTTCCAACCAGTAGGACCGCACGGCGAGCCCCAGCAGTGACTCGAAGTACGGTGCGAGCGCTTCATGGATCACCGCATCGGGCAGGTCAGGTTCCTCGCCTGTAAAAAAACCGGCGATCGAGCGTGACAGCCACTCTGCATAACTGGCGGCCGGCCAATTGGGCAACGCGTCCGCGACGCGCGCAATGCCGTCGACCAAGGATTCGCCGTCGTTGAGGTTAAGTTTCGAGCGGTGGTAAACGTCGCTGGGGTATTCCGCTCGCCCGGTGTGGCGGGTACGCGTGATGAAGAGCGCGCGTGTCGCCTGCAAGACGTCGACCAGGATCGCGCGCGTGACGAACGTTCTGCGCGGCCGCCCGTAAGCATCATGCACGCGTTGGGCGATGAAGGCCCATTCGTCTCGCTGGAGCGGCTCGTTTCGATAGTAGCGATCGCGGAGCAGCACCAGCGCGGCTTGTGGATCGTCGAGCAGGGACGTACGTCCCTCGCGCTGACGTCGATCGGCGTCGATGCCAAGTTCCATCAGTCGCCGCGCGACCTCCGACGACGACGACTCCTGCCACTGTCCCTTGAACTTTTCGACGGCTTGCGCCAGCGACGAGCCTATGCGCATCGTCAGCAAGGATGTTTTGTTTGCCATGTGATGTAAACAATTTTGTATGACACAAAACATATTCGAACACATCCGACCGCGCTGTCAAGCGCAACAGGGCAAGTGGCCGCGGAATGATCGCTAGGGCCGGTGTTGCATACAGGCCACGTCGCGTATCGCGCGACGTGGCACCGCCGGCGGAGCCGGCCGGGTTCTCCAAGGGGCATCCCCTTGGAGCACGGGATATGGAAAGGGAAATGCGTCAGCATTTCCGTTTACATATCTGTCGTGCCTCGGCCTCC
>NZ_NKFM01000136.1:0-1715 GCF_002223085.1 Burkholderia sp. HI2714
CTGGACGCCGGCCGGGCCCGTCGCGCTCAATCCCGAGCGCGATGCCATCATCAACGAGGTCGGAATCAGGGTTCATAAACAGGTTCACGTTGCATGACAGAGGCGACAACTACCTTGACGCGCACCGGAGCGCTCAAAGCCGGCGAACACGGTCGCCGAGCGGGAAGCGGCCGGCTGAATCAACGGCACGCGATCAGAATTCGCAAGATTTTCATCGAACGGATGGCGGACCAATTGGCGTTGCCGTCCTACCAGTGGGCGAGCGAATCGGCGCCGCTGCTGATCGAGCGGGAGTACGGCATCACGGTGTCGGTTACCACGGCTGACCGGTACTTGAAAGCATGGGGCATGAGTGCCTAGGTCCTGTTCACATTCTCACCAGCGGCCCAAAGGCGCAGGCAACTATCTCGCCTTCGCGGTGCTTGCCTGCGCCTTTGGGCCGCTGGTGAGAATGTGAACAGGACCTAGTTGAATAAAATTCCATATGCAACCAGTGAATAGCATTGTTCGGCGGGGGAGCTGGTTCTTGCAATCTCCCTTCGTCTGCCCTTTGGCGATTATGGGCATCATCTCAACGCCCCCGAGCGGTATGTCGGTGCAGTAGAAATCCTCGAGGCCTATCATCGGTTGGATTCGGTGTTTGATGGCGTGGTGATCCCGCTCGACGATATCGTTCAGATACTTTGGTTGACGGCTCCTGATCGCTGCTCGTGGTCGGCGTTGACGTCCCCGAGCGCCGCCAGGTTCGCCCCGCTTTGGTCGATCGTTTGGCGGACTGCGACCTTGTCCGGTGGGCGCACAGCAGGAAATCGACGGGGTTGTGGTCCTTGTCGGCGACCCGGCAGAAATATTCCAGGCTCCGTTGAGCTGGATATACGTCTCGTCGCGCCGCCAGATTTTCCCGACCGGCTGCTTGCGCTGTCGAAACGCCTTCTCGAGGTGGCGCAGGCTCCGCAGGTGCGCAACATACCGGCGCATGCACTGCAGGACCTCCTCGGGCGGGTCATGCAGCTGCTGGATCAATCGCTTCAGGGTCGCTTTCATGCTTTGCTGCTGCATCGCTCACTGCGCCTCCATTCCAAGCGCGCCAGACCGTCTTACTGCGACAGAGCCAAGTTGACCGTTGGTGGGCCCGGCCGGACTTGAACCGGCGACCCGTCGATTATGAGTCGACTGCTCTGACCAACTGAGCTACGGGCCCGCGAGTTGGGTGGGTCTTCCGTCGCATACTATGCACTGCGAAAGACGGTACGCATTTGCGGTGGAGCCGGTGAAGGGAGTCGAACGCTTGTCATCATTTTAGAAGGCTGTTGCTCTTCCGTTGAGCTACACCTCCAGCTTTCCGCTATTGTAGTGGAAAGCACTCAAATTTCGTCTGATATTTGACAATTGTTGATGGCACATGCAATCGCTTTATCATCTTAATTATCAGTTTTACTAAGTGATGGAAAATCCTGCGCTTATCCGGCTGTCGCGTCATCGGGGGAGTTCGGCGATGAGCGCGGCGAGTTCGTCGGCGGTGATCGTGAGATGTTTGCGGGAGTTAAAGTCAAATGTGGGGTACCTCGAATTACCGCTCTTTTGAGCTGACTCTGCCGTGACACGCCGCGACCTGGCCGATTCGCGGCCCACACGACAGGCGGTAAGGCGATCTTTCCGCCCGCTGCCAGCCGGATCCGGTCGCGTCCGGCTGGCCCAGGCCCATTTCGGGCGTC
>NZ_NKFM01000137.1:0-1682 GCF_002223085.1 Burkholderia sp. HI2714
GCCCCGCGCGTGAGCTCCGACACCGCCACCCACGTGCCCAACCGACGGCTGAACTTGATCTTGTACGCTTGCTGGTTCATCGCTTCGTTCCCCCAATACTGTTCGGGCGCAACTCGCCCATTCCGATGCCAGCGATTCTCGGCGCACGCCCACACCGACGCGACTCAACATGTGTCAGGTCGCGATCAACTTTCGTCAAACACGATTGCGCGGCCAGCCGTTTGTCAATCCTTTGCATTTTTTCTGCAGAGGATTGCGAAACAATGGTGCGCAGTGGGCGTGCATGCCCCCAGACAGGACTTACACGCAGGGATGAACAATCGCATCGAAGCGCAGCGCCGGGCCATACCGGCGCGCATTGTGCTGGCCGTGGCCGCCGCGGCCGCGCTGCTGTCGGGCTGCAATGCGCTGTACAGCGAAAGCGCGACGGCCAGCGCCGGCATCGCGGGCGCGACCATTGCGTCCAAGGTCACCAACAACGCGGCGATCGCGACCGGCATCGGCCTCGGCGCGGTCGCCGGCGCACGCGCGGGCGTCCAGTACACGCAGCGCATCGCGCATCGCTACACGCAGGCACAGATCGCGACGGCGGCCGGACCGCTCGACGTCGGCGGCGTCGCGCCGTGGACCACGAACCATTCGTTCCCGATCGCGGACGACGAGCACGGCCGCGTGACGGTCAGCCGGATGATCAGCATCGGCCCGCTCGACTGCAAGGAGGTCGTGTTCTCGGTCGATACGCCGGCCAAGGCCGATGCCGCCGCGCAATCGGCGTTCTACATCGCGACCCTCTGCCGCGACGGCCCGCAGTGGAAATGGGCATCGGCCGAACCGGCGACCGAACGCTGGGGTGCGCTGCAATGAGCGTCGCGTTCCGCCTCGCGTGGCTCGGCGCACTGTGCGCGGCTGGCGCCGCGCTGTCCGGCTGCGGCTCGGTCGGCGCGGCGAGCGGCGCGCTCGCGGGCGCGGCGACCGGCCTCGTCACCGCCAACCCGGTGGTCGGCGTCGGGGTCGGCATCGCCGTGCAGGCCGCGACCGACGAGGCCGTCAAGCGCACGATGAAGCAGCTCCATCAGCACCAGCAGGATGCGATCGCGCAGGCGGCCGGCAGTCTCGCGGTCGGCGAGGTGAAGCCGTGGAAGGTGAAGAATATGCTTCCGCTCGAGAACGGCGAAGGCGAGGTGCGCGTCTCGCGCGCGTATTCGACGGCGCTCGCACTGTGCAAGGAATTCGCGTTTTCGATGCAGGATGGCGCGAAGGCCGACTGGTATTTCGCGAGCGCCTGCCAACAAGGCGCGCGCTGGAAGTGGGCCGCGGCCGAACCGGCCGTCGCCCGCTGGGGCAATCTGCAGTGATGTGACGCGCCCGGTGGGCGTCGGTGCCGGGCGCGATGGCACACCGCGCGGCGGCCGGACGGGCCGATCTGATGGTGTTCTGTATCACGCGAAGGAGCCCGGTGTGTGGGTCGAGCAGCTCGGCACGAACCGGTCGGAAAATCACTTCCTTTACCCAGGGAGAACTACCGAAGGTTGCGCTGGCGATCGTACGTGATTGTTACTGACCAGTTCATCAAATAGTGCGTAATATTCAAGCGGCGTAACGGACATGTTTCTCGTTGAACAGGTTACGAATCACGTGAGGTTCCTTCTGGCGACGATGCAAATGGCTCCGGACATGCCGGA
>NZ_NKFM01000138.1:0-1660 GCF_002223085.1 Burkholderia sp. HI2714
CGGTGCGCGTCAAGGTAGTTGTCGCCTCTGTCATGCAACGTGAACCTGTTTATGAACCCTGATTCCGACCTCGTTGATGATGGCATCGCGCTCGGGATTGAGCGCGACGGGCCCGGCCGGCGTCCAGTTACGCGTCTGGCCCGACCAGCGGGCCGGATGACGCTCGCGGGCGGCTTGGTAGAGCTCGTGCCGCGAGGCGAGGATTGCGACGTCTTCACCAGCATGTCGCTGAGTCGGCGTGACGTAGCGGATGCCGCAGTGTCGATGCTCGTTGTTGTACCAGTGCACGAAGCGCATCGCCCATTGCCTCGCGGCGTCCAGGTCTGCAAAGCCGTGCGCCGGGAACTCGGGACGGTACTTGGCCGTGCGGAACAGGGATTCGACGAACGCGTTGTCGTCGCTCACGCGCGGACGCGAGTACGAGGGCTTCACGCCGAGCCAGTGGAGCATCGCCAGCACCGTCGTGGCCTTCAGCGTAGAACCGTTGTCGCCGTGCAGGACGGGGCCCTGCTCGTCAGCAGCAATCCCTTCGGCCAGCGCCGCCCGCTGAACGACCCGAACGGCATGATCGGCGTTGTCGGTCGCATGCACTTCCCAGGCGATGATCTTGCGGCTGTAGATGTCCATGATCAAGTACAGGTAGAACCACATGCCGGCCACGGTGGCGGGCAGATACGTCATATCCCAACACCAGACCTGGCGGACTGCGGTCGCGATGTGCGTGCTCGGCTCGCGGCTGGTTTGCGGCGCTTTGGCTCGACCGCGATGAGCGTTCTGGCCTTGCGCTCGCAGCAACCGACAGAAGGTCGATTCGCTCGCCAGGTAGACGCCTTCGTCGGCAAGCGCCGGCACGATTCGCGCGGGCGGCATATCGGCAAAGCGCGGTTCGTTGGCGATCGCGAGCACGGCCTGGCGCTCCTGCTCGGTCAACGCGTGCGCTGGTTCGGGATGAACAGCCTGCGGTCGGCGATCGCCCGTTTGCAGCCCATTCCGGGCCTTCCAGCGCTGCAGGGTGCGCACGTCAATGCCGGCGGTCTCGCAGGCCAGACGCAGGCGCGCACCAGCCTCATGAGCCGCTTCTATGTTTCGGGCAGTCATCTGGCGATCTTCGAGACCGATCATTCGTCCTCGCCCTTGTGGAAGATCGCCTCGAGCTTTTTTGACAGCACCAACAGGGCCGTCGTCTCGGCCAGCGCACGGTCCTTGCGCCGAACTTCCCGCTCGAGCTCCTTGATCCGGCGGCGATCCGCCTTCGTTTGTCGGGGCGTGGCACGCACGTCCTCCGGGTCTGCCAGCGCCTGTGTGGCCGCTTCCCGCCATGCGCCAAGTTCCTGCGGATACACGCCGTTCTCGCGACACCATGCGTTGCGCGATGTCTCGTCCAAGGCGGCGGTGGTGAGCACCGCGTCCAATCGCGACGCCGCAGTCCAACCCCGCCCGCGGGCGGGATTGGACTGCGACTCACTGCGCCACCGTTCCAGCGTACTCACGCTCACTCGTGTTTCCTGCGCGACATCTTCAACCGACGCGCTCTCCGGCGGCAGCAACCTTGCAACCACCTTGTCCTTGAATGCTTGTCCGTACTTCGCCACTTCTCGTCCTTATAGCGCCCCCAGATTTCCAGATCCTATCCGGGCGACAACTATTCTGACGCGGGGGG
>NZ_NKFM01000139.1:0-1645 GCF_002223085.1 Burkholderia sp. HI2714
GAATCAAGGCGGCTTCGGAAGAAATCGTCGGTCATGTCGGTGCGCTCCAGCTCCCAGGTTTTAAATCAGATCGATATTCGCTCTGGGAGTTCGCAGCACATCCGACTCCCTGCAATCCCTTGCCGGGCTTGGTCCCACTATGTTTTGCATGTCCGACTATCTCGTCGACCTGTTCAAGGCGCTGCCACTCGCGCAGACGGCTGACGACTACGAAGCACTGTTGCCGTGGAAGCTCGGCAAACCCCTCCGAAAACCGAAGGCATGATCGCTAACTGATCTGACGCGATGCCGCAAGGGGCGGGTTCGCTGACCGCTTACGGCTATCAAGGTGCTTCGATGAGCCCGGCCGAGATCGCCTTGGCGACCGCCTGGACCTTGTTGGTCGCGCCGAGCTTCTCGAGGATGTTGTTCACGTGGAAGTTGGCCGTACGCTCCGAGATGCTAAGGATCTGGCCGATTTCGCACGCGGTCTTGCCCTCGGCCGTCCAGCACAGCACCTCGCGCTCGCGCGCGGTCAGCGTGACGCTTGCCGAGGGTGACAGCTTCGGCACCATGAAGCGGCTCATCAGCGAATGCGACAGGTTCGCGAGCCAGTTGGTCTGCAGCGTCAGCGTGTTGATCTCGGCCGGCGTCAGCCGATCGGCATAGCGGGCGATGCTCAGCAGGCCGAACGCGCCGCGGGCCGCCCAGCTCGATTGCGCGACGCCCATCGACAGCCCGAAATCGCGCGCGTCCTGCCACAGCGGGCACGGATCGATCCGGTCGACGTCCGGCCAGAGGATCATGTTGGTGCTGAGTGAGCCGTCGCGAACCGTCGAATCGATCGCGATATAGTTCTGCGCCTGGTAGTGTGCCATCCAGCCGTCCGGATAGGTATTGAAGATGGCGACCGCCGGCTTCGAAACGGGCAGCGGTACGCGGATGCCGTAACAGCAGTATTCGAATCCCAGCCGCTTGGAATAGGCGGCGATCCGCTGAAAGAGTTGCTGCTCGTCTTCCGCGGCGCTGAATTGTTGGTAGGCATCCTGCCAGCGCAGTTCCATTCTTTCTCCGACAATGTCACGCTGTCGTACTTGTCAAATTCCAGCACCCGTTCGAGGCTGATACATTCCGCGCATGACCTCACCCTTGC
Source organism: Burkholderia sp. HI2714 (assembly GCF_002223085.1). Taxonomy (NCBI): domain Bacteria; kingdom Pseudomonadati; phylum Pseudomonadota; class Betaproteobacteria; order Burkholderiales; family Burkholderiaceae; genus Burkholderia; species Burkholderia sp. HI2714. The sequence continues at coordinate 1,133 of NZ_NKFM01000139.1, forward strand.
CGTGCTGTCATTTCCGGATGGGACGCGCTCATTTCATTGCTTAGAACTATTTGGTGCATTCGTTGTAACACTTACGTGTTCGATCGTCACCTGCCTGGGACGGCGGCAATACGGATACCGGCCGATCTGTCCATTGGTACACCGGCGGGTGAACGTAAAGGCGGCGGATATAGCCATCGATCACAAGCCGGTGAATCCGAATGTATACCTGTCCCAAATTCAGGGCGGTGCCCTCTGCAATCTGGAGTGCAGTCACGCCGACGCCGCGGCCTGTTGCGGTTCTCAAGAATTCGCAAATCTTCCAACTCGTTTCGTCCACGACGAATTCATCCTTGCATCAACTTGTGTGCCGGTTCAGGGCAAGCGCCTGGCATGTGCCGAAGGTGGGGGGGCGATCGCGGCCCCTTGCCATGGCGACTGGTCATGCGTGGTCGTCGTCGAGTTCGAACAGCGCGCGATCAACCGGACGGGACAGCGCGTCATCCATCATTTGTCGGAAATCCGCGGCATCCC
>NZ_NKFM01000140.1:0-1523 GCF_002223085.1 Burkholderia sp. HI2714
TACAGCCGCATCCAGACCCGAGTACAGTTGCAGCCCGTCACCGAGCACGCCCGCTTCGCGCAGCTCATTACGCACGCGCTCAAAACCGCCGGCTGCAACCACACGCTGCTCTCCGAAACCGGGCTCGTTTTCACGTACAGCATGTCATGCAGCAGCGCGTAGGGTTTCGTATTCGACGGGAGTGCAGTAGTCGATCGACGTGTGCATGCGCTGTCGATTGTAATAGCCTTCGATCCAGTCGACGATGTCCAGGCGAGCCTGAGCGCGGGTCTCGTAGCGCGTTTGGTAAATGCGCTCGACCTTCAGGGTTTTAAAGAAGCTCTCCATCGGCGCGTTGTCCCACGCGTTTGCACGCCGGCTCATTGAGACCATCATGCCGAACTCGGCGGCCAGATCGCGATACGCCCAACTGGCATATTGACTGCCCCTATCCGAATGCAGCAGTAATCCGGGCCCGGGTTTGCGTTGCCAGTACGCACTGCGTAATGCTTGGCAGACCAGATCCGCGTTGATTCGCTCCGACATCGACCAGCCGACGATACGCCGGCTTGCCAGATCGAGGATCGCCGCGAGAAACAGCCAGCCTTCGTCAGTGGCGATGAACGTGATGTCACTCACCCACGCTTGGTTCAGCTGCCAGCCACCGAAGCGCCGATCCAACAGATTCGGCGCCACCGGCAGATGATGCGTCGAATCCGTGGTGACTCGATACGGGCGCTTGTAGACCGGGCGCAGCCCCTGACGTTGCAGGCTGCGTCGCACGCGCTCAGCGCTCGCCGGCCGGCCCTGAGCACGCAATTGTCGCACGATGCGAGGACGGCCATAGCTGCCGCGACTGGCCCGGTAGATGGCCGCCACTTCGGCATCCAGCGCCTGGTTGGCCTGCGCCCTGACGCTGGGCGGGCGAGCCCGCCACTGGCAATACCCGCTGCGCGAGACGGCCAACACCCGGCACAGCCGGCTCACGCTGTACTGGTCGCGGTGTGCGTCGATCCAGGCGTACCTCACCGCGCCCCCTTCGCGAAGTACGCCGTTGCCTTTCGGAGGATTTCGATGTCGAGCTTCGCGCTGGCCAACTCCTTGCGCAACCTGCTGACCTCGGCCTCCAGATCGCTGACCGGGCGACGACTGGAGCTCGGCGTGCTGGGTAACGGCCCCGTCGCCGCTTCAGCATTGCCTTTGCGCTGGTCTCGGCACCAGTTGCCCAGTGTCGCCACCGGTACACCCAGCCTGCGAGCGGCCTCATGCTGACCGACGCTCTCCGACAAGCGCACCGCCTCCAGTTTGAATTCCTGCGTGTATTGCCTTCTCGGCACCACGTTCTCTGCCATTCTGTTCTCCATACAGTCAAAAAGTTATCAAACTTCTTGCTGTACGTGGAATCGAGACAGGGTCACGAAACCGGGCTCGAACTGCTGCGCCAGGCTTCGCGCGGATTACCCCGTCACGCCGGGCGCATCCTGCGCACCGCCATGCAATTGGCCGTGCCCCGTGGGCTGAACCATCTGCCCGACGAACTGCTG